>CAMCWG010000023.1 GCA_945882005.1 Bordetella parapertussis | reverse complement strand
TAACATCAAAGATTCGCGCATACTGATTGCGGGGGCGGCCAGTTTGGTTGGCTCGCACACGGCCGATTTGCTGTTGAAAGAAGGCGCACGCGAGGTTCTGTTGTTAGATAACTTCTCTTTTGGGTCGATGGATGCCATCGCCCACTTGCAGAATGAGCCGCGTATTAAGATTGTTCGTGCCGACCTGATGCGCTTGCCCGACTTGCTCGCTGCAACCGAGGGTGTGGATGGAGTGATTCATCTGGCGGCCTACATGACGCTTGGTTTTTCTCAAACGCCTTGGCAGGCAGTTGATGTCAATATTCGCGGTGCGCAGAACATGCTGGAAGCCTGTCGCGTCAATCACGTTAAAAAAATCATCTTCGCCTCTTCGAATGCCGTTTATGGGTACGGTTCGGGAATCAAGGGCGCGCTGTCCGAAGAGATCCCCTTTCATTCGGTTGGGGCTCCACCCGCAGCGATTCTGTATGGTGCTTCAAAAATCATGGGTGAGCAGTTGTGCCGCCACTATCACCAAAGTGCTGGACAGGATTACGTCGTGTTGCGCTATTCGACCGTCTATGGCGAGCGTCAGCACTACCGTGCCGCAAATTCGTTATACATCATGGAGACCTACGACTTGGTGCGTAAAGGTCAGGCGCCAGTCTTGCCTGGCGATGGTAAAGATACCAAGCACTTTGTGCATGTGTCGGATGTTGCGCGCGCAAACGTGGCGGCCTTGCAAAGTAGTGCGACGGATGTGGCTGTCAACGTTTCCGGGCCTGCCCCGATTACGACGGGCGAGCTGGTCCAACTTGTGCTTGATTACTGCAAGAGTGATCTCAAACCAGAAGTGCGCCCTGATCCACCAGGAAAGGTTCGCCTGACCTCGGGTGGTGCATTCCACATACCACATGACAAGGCTGGAGACGTCATTGGATGGAAGCCCTTGGTGCAAATGCGGGAAGGGGTGATGCGCCTGTTGGCATGGCGTGAGCAGCAGGATGGTACAAAACAATAGACTTCGAGGTGATTGCTATGACGATTCGTAACTTTTGCGGTAAAGCGTTTCTTGGTTGGTTTGTTGCGTGTTTTGTTTATGGTGCTACAGCATTCGCTGCGTATCCCGACAAGCCGGTCACGATTGTCGTGCCTTATCCTGCGGGCGGTGCTACGGACGTGATCGCCCGCATGCTTGCTGAAAAACTGACTGGCGTCTGGAAGCAACAGGTGGTTGTGACAAACAAACCTGGAGCGGGTACGACCGTGGCGGCCGAAGCACTGGCGCGCGCGCCAGGCGACGGCTATACGCTCTATATGACCACTGCTGCGCACACAATTAGCGCGAGCCTGTATCGAAAGCTCAACTACGATCCAATCAAGGATTTTGGGCCGATCACGTTGGTGTCTACGATCCCGCTTGTGCTGGTCACGAACCCAGCCATTCCAGCAAAAACGCTGCAGGAATTGATTGCTTACGCCAAGGCACAAAAAAATGGCTTGACGATGGCATCGACCGGTAACGGCACGCCTCAGCATTTGGCGGGTGAATTGTTCAAAGCTAAAACAGGAACTCAGTTGGTGCACGTCCCCTACAAAGGCGACACGCCGATGTTGACTGACTTGATGGGCGGACAAGTGCAAATCGCCTTCGTGACACTGTCGGCAGCCTTGCCCTACATTAAAACGGGTAAGTTGCGCGCCATTGCGCTTGCCCATGGCGAGCGTGTGGCTGCGCTCGATGGCGTGCCAACGACAGCTGAGGCTGGCATGCCCGGATTTACCGCCGCCACTTGGTTCGGCTTGTATGGTCCGGCTTCTATGCCAGCAGCATTGCGTGAGAAAATTTCTGCAGATATCCGTCGTATCGTTGCCGAACCTGGCATGACCCAGCGGCTTCAGGACATGGGTGCTGCAGTAAACAACAGCACCCCCGAAGCGTTCCAGAAAGTAATTGACGCCGAAGTGATCAATTGGGCCCAGGCAGTCAAGCTCTCTGGCGCACGCATTGATTGATGCTTAACGCACGCTATCGATGGACTGGTCTATCGAGAGTGCGAGCAAGTCAACGATGCGATCGAGATCGCTCTCTGACGTGATGAACGGCGGCGCAAGTAACACATGGTCGCCGCGTTCGCCGTCAATCGTGCCGCCCATCGGATAGACCAAGAGACCATTCTGAAAGGCTTGTGCCTTCACAACGGCATGTAGTTTTTTTTGATGGTCAAAGGGCGCCTTTGAAACGCGGTCTTGTACGAGTTCGAGTGCCATGAAGAGCCCACGCCCACGGATGTCTCCGACGAAGGGGTGGTCACGAAAGCGGGCCTGCAAGGCGCGTGTCAGATAATCGCCGCGCTTGCGTACTTGAGTCAGCAGGTTGTCGCGCTGAATGACTTGTTGCACAGCCAGGGCTGCGGCTGAGGCGACGGGATGACCGAGGTAGGTGTGCCCATGCTGAAAGCTACCGCTTTTTTGGCGCAACGCATCAATGATTCGGTTGTGTGCCAGAAACGCACCGATCGGTTGGTATCCACCACCCAGCCCTTTAGCGATCACGACAATATCAGGAATGATTTGCTCTGGCTCAAAGGCGTAGAGAGTTCCTGTGCGACCCATTCCGCACATCACTTCGTCTGCAATCAAGAGGATACCGTAGCGATCACACAGAGCGCGCACGCCGCCAAAGTAGCCGGGCGTGGGCGGGAGCACGCCGGCTGTTGCGCCGCCGACGGTTTCTGCACAGAAGGCGATGATTTTTTCAGGTCCTGTGGCGATAAAGGTATCTTCAATTTCTTTCAGCAAGCGCGCTGTGTAGGCCTCTTGGGTCTCGCCAGGGGCGCGATCGCGATATTCATAACAAGGGCTGACGCGCGGCACATGCATGAGTAGCGGCGCGAATTGCTTGCGTCGTTGTTCGTTGCCGCTAATTGCCAGTGCGCCAAGCGTATTGCCGTGATAGCTCTGACGTCTCGCGACAAACAGTGTTCGTGCTGGCTGACCAATCTCGACACAGTATTGACGCGCTAACTTCAGCGATGCCTCGACAGCCTCGGACCCACCTGAAACAAAATAGACATTGCCAAGGTCTTTTGGCGCATGTTGAATCAGTTCGTTGGCAAGTTTTTCAGTGACTTCTGAAGTGAAAAATCCGGTATGTGCGTAGGCATGTTGATCAATCTGCGCGTGCATCGCAGCAAGTACATCAGGGTGTCCATGGCCTAGGCACGATACTGCAGCGCCACCACTCGCATCGATGTAGGCCTTGCCGCTTTGGTCGTAAATATGAATGCCCTGCGCGCGAGCGGCCGTCAATGGAGTTTTGAGTAGAGAGCGATGAATGATATGGCTCATATGCGAATCCCTTCAAAAGGATGAGTGCTTTAGCGGGAGAGACCCTTCAGTGCGAGGCGGATGCCGTCTGAAACGCTCACACCCTCCGGCAATGTTTTAAGCGCATTCAGCGCTTCACGTTCCGAATAGCCCAGCGCAGTGAGTGCATGCAAGACATCGTTTTGTGTGCCCACTACGGTGGAGGGCTGCACGCCTAGATCAGCTCCGAGCTTGCCTTTCATCTCGAGTAGTAAGCGTTCAGCAGTTTTTTTACCAATCCCCGGAACGCGCATCAGTCTTGCAGGCTCTTGCAGGGTGATAGCCTGCGCAAGTTCAGTGGCCGACATGCCCGACAAGACTGCGAGTGCTGTGCGGGCTCCAATTCCACTGACTTTGATGAGCTCACGAAAGGTCGAGCGCTCTTCGGCGGTAGAAAAGCCGTACAGAATATGCGCGTCCTCGCGCACAGTGAGGTGCGTCAACAGCGTGACCTGTGCGCCGAGCTCTGGCAGCGAGTAGAAGGTCGTCATGGAGACATCAATGTCGTAGCCTACGCCTTGCACGTCCAAGCCAACGCGGGGTGGCATTTTTTCAAACAACGTACCGGTGAGACGACCTATCATGCTGAATCCTTGAGTAAATGGGTTGCTAACCCAGTAAGCGTCCTGCCCGCACGCGCGAGCGACCGCGTGAAGTGCGGGTTTGATAGTTCATTTGGCCAAGTTTTTCTGTAAGCGGAGCGATATGCGCATGACAAATAGCGCAAGCGAGTGCGTCGGCTGAGTCTGGCGTGGGGATGCCGTCTAAGCGCAGCAGCCGCTGCACCATCATTTGTACCTGTTCCTTAGCGGCACGTCCCGCACCCACGACAGATTTTTTGATTTGTAGTGCAGTGTATTCATGAACGGCGAGATCCCGATCCGCGAGCGCACAGAGCGCTGCGCCACGTGCCTGCCCAAGCAGCAACGTGCTTGCAGGATTGGTGTTCATAAAAACGATTTCTAATGCAGCAACATCTGGCTTAGTGTCCTCGACGATTTGCCGCAAATTATCGAGGATGACTTTCAAGCGCAGCGGCAGGGTTACGCCGGTTGGTACGACGATCGTCCCACTGGCAACATAGGATAGGGTGGCGCCTTGTACGTCGATGACGCCGAAGCCAGTTCGGCGTAAGCCCGGGTCAACGCCAAGAATCCTCATGGGGTGAGTGGCTTAATGACGGAAGTGCCGCATGCCAGTGAGCACCATGGCGATACCGCGCTCGTTCGCAGCGGCGATCACCTCATCGTCGCGCATGCTGCCACCTGGCTGAATCACGCAGGTCGCACCGGCATCGATCACTACGTCCAGACCATCGCGGAAGGGGAAAAACGCATCGGACGCCACTGCTGAACCCTTCAATGTGAGCCCGGCGTTCTCTGCCTTGATTGACGCGATGCGCGCAGAATCGATTCGGCTCATTTGTCCGGCACCGACTCCAAGTGTCATGCCATCGCCACAGAAGACGATTGCATTGGACTTCACAAACTTCGCGACCTTCCAGGCGAAGAGCAGATCTGCCATTTGTCGTGGAGTCGGTTGCTTTTGTGTCACAACGCGCAAATCTTTGGCTGCTGTCGTACCGGAATCAGGTGTCTGTATCAGCCAGCCACCACCAACGCGTTTGACATCGATATCGTTTTGTCCGGTCCCCATGGGCACACGCAACACGCGTACGTTCTTCTTCGCCGCGAGCAAGGCCAGAGCGTCTTTGTCGTAAGCCGGGGCAAGCAGTACCTCAACGAATTGACCGCTGACGGCTTGTGCGGTTGCGAGATCTACCTTGCGGTTAAAGGCGATGATGCCGCCGAAGGCTGAGGTGGGATCTGTCTTGAACGCTTTGTTGTAGGCCTCAAGCGTGCTGTCGGCTGTTGCCACGCCACATGGATTTGCGTGCTTGACGATTACGCAAGCGTGGACACCAAAGCTGCGTACGCAATCCCATGCTGCATCGGAATCAGCGATGTTGTTATACGAAAGTTCTTTACCTTGTAACTGAACGAAATTGCCAAGTAGTCCCGTTGGTCGCTGCGGGTCCGTGTAGAAGGCAGAGAGTTGCTGGGCATTTTCGCCGTACCGCAGGACTTGTTGTTGGTGTACTTGCAGCGTTAGGATGTTTGGCCAGGTGCTGCGGTCAGGGACATCGTCCTGATCGGGCTCGGCTTCTGTCAGGCTGCTTAGGTAGTTGGCAATCGCACCGTCGTAGGCTGCAGTGTGGGCATAGACCTTGGTCGCAAGCTTTAAGCGCAGGCCGTACGAGGTCGAGCCGCGTTGATCAATTTCTTTCAGTACAGCGGGGTAGTCAGCGGGGTCAATGACGACGGTCACTCCGCCCTCTTCGGTGCCATGGTTTTTAGCCGCGGCACGCAGCATCGCTGGACCACCGATGTCAATATTCTCGACCGCGTCGGCAAACGTACAGTCAGGCTTAGCCACCGTTTGGCGAAACGGATAGAGGTTCACCACCAGCAGATCAATACGATCGATGTTGTGCTTCTTGAGCGTTGCCAGGTGCTCATCACTGTCGCGCCGCGCAAGCAACCCGCCGTGAATTTTTGGATGCAGTGTTTTGACGCGACCGTCCAGGATCTCTGGAGAGCCCGTGTGCTTAGCAACTTCAGTGACTTTCAGGCCGGCTTGTGCCAGCAGCTTGGCGGTGCCACCGGTCGACAGAAGGCGTACGCCACGGGCAGCAAGGGCCTGAGCGAATTCAACGATACCGTCTTTGTCGGAAACGGAGAGCAAGGCTGTTTTAATTTTCATTGCAGATTTATTTTTCTGAAAGTAGTTTGTGGGAAAGAAGTTTTTTTCGCAGTGTGTTGCGGGTCATGCCAAGCATTTCAGCAGCTTTGGATTGGTTGTCTCTTGCATGCTGCATCGCGATTTGTAAGACTGGGCGCTCTACACATTCAATCACCATGTCGTACATGCCGTGTGGTTGTGTGTCACCCAGATCGGCGAGATACCGTTCGAGCGTGTCACGAACCGAGTTTTGCAGAGCGTTGTATTGTTTCATGGCGTGGGAGTCTAGCGTCTAAGCAGCCCGTTGATGGGTGACATCTTGTGTCAGATTGTCGCAGTTTGGGAGTCCAGTGTGTGGCAAAACGTCACTTTGGGCGCTAAACCAGCGATCCACCGCAGCAGCTTGTTCGGCAGTGGTCTCTAAGCGATTGATCTGATCGGCAAAAGCTTTGCCACCCGCAAGGCCCTCAACATACCATCCGATGTGCTTACGGGCAGTGCGCACGCCACTGAGCTCCCCATAGAACGCATAGTGATCCGCGAGGTGAGCCAAGAGTAATTCTCGCATTTCATGCCAGGTGGGCGCCGCTAAGTGTTCTCCGGTTTGTAAAAAATGCGCAATCTCTCGAAAAATCCAGGGCCTTCCTTGGGCTGCGCGCCCAATCATGACAGCGTCTGCGCCGGTGTAGGCCAGTACGTGCTTCGCTTTTTCTGGCGTATCGATATCGCCGTTCGCGACGACCGGAATCGTGAGGCTGGCCTTAACTGCCCGAATGGTGTCGTACTCCGCCTCGCCGAGATAGAGGTCTTCACGTGTGCGTCCATGCAAGGTTAGCGCTGCGATGCCTGCATTTTGGGCAATTTGACCGATGCGTAGGGCGTTTCGCTCTTCCCGGCTCCAGCCAGTACGGGTTTTGAGTGTGACGGGGACGCCGTGCGGCAGACAGGCTTGAACGACCGCGTCGAGAATCCGCGCCACTAAATCCTCGTGTCTCAACAGGGCAGAGCCCGCCGCTACGTGGCATACCTTTTTAACGGGGCAGCCCATATTGATGTCGATAATGCGCGCGCCCTTACCAATATTAAAGACGGCCGCTTGCGCCATCATGGCAGGGTCTGCACCTGCGATTTGCACGGCAACTGGGTCGATTTCACCATCATGGTTAAGTCGGCGTGAGGATTTCACTGTCTGCCACAACTGAGGATTGCTTGCTGCCATTTCTGACACAGCGTAGCCCGCACCGAGTTTTTTGCAGAGCTGACGGAAAGGTCGATCAGTCACGCCCGCCATGGGTGCGACAAACACGTTGTTGGGGAGAGACCACGCACCGATTTGCATGACCAAATTGTAATCGGTTGAGCTGGTGTGGCTAGGCGGTCAGAACCTAAAGCCTCAAACCCTGTAAAAGGTGTCTGGCGAGGGGGGCGCGTAAGGCAGGGATCAAGTCCATCGCCAGTAAGGCAAGCCCAGCAGAGTGTTCAACAATTGGCCAGCCAGACGTGAAGACCCGTGACATTAAATCCGTTAAATGGGTTGTGAGCTGGCGATCAGGCTGCCGCATTTGCATAAACTGCACAAGCGCTGCGCTCGGGGGACTGTTTGTAAGAGGTAGCCAGTCGCGCAGAGCGATGGCCAAACTTGCGGCGTCGCGCAATCCCAGATTCAGACCCTGACCCGCGACCGGGTGAAGCGTTTGTGCGGCATTACCAATTGCGATGAGCCGACCATTGACGGGACTAGATCGCACGCTAAGCGCGAGAGGGAACATTGACGCTTTCTCTTGGATCTCAAGCGAGCCTAGCCGTGTGCCAAACGCCTGTGTTAGTGCTTGTGAAAACTCTTTTGGTTCAAGCTCCTGCAGGTGCCCAGCACGCTCAGGCGTACAACACCATACGATTGATTGTTGATCGGCTGCTTCGGGGTGCGGCAAGATCGCCAAGGGGCCTTCGCTCGTAAACCGTTCAAAGGCCCATCCTGCACGTGGAAGGCTGGCTCGCGCTCTGGTTAGCAGGGCCATCTGCTTGTAGGTGCGACGAATTTCGGATGTTGTCCCCCCATCGGCTTGAACAACGATGGCCGCACGCAGCGTTTCTTGTCCTTGCGCGAGCTGTACCCCAGTTGCATCTTGACGCACGATTCCTGCAGTCATGCCGTGGCGAATACAAATGCCGCTTGCTTGCACCGCGTCGTGCAGCTTTTGGATGAGTCCGCCGTACCGCACAACACAGCCGAGTTCAGGCACTGCAAAATCCGTATGTTTGATTACGGTGCGGCCGAGTCGACCGCGTTGAGAGACGTGAATCGTGCGGATATCCGCGCAGCGTTCGGGCCAGGCACCCAGCGATTCAAGTAAGACACGGCTGCCGTGGTTGACCGCTAGAACTCTGGGGTCGCTCTCTGGCGTATGGCCGTAGCGCGAGGCGGAGTCAGCTTGCAGCAACACGATACGCGCTGGGGTAGGGCTAAGTCGTGCTAGTAGCAAAGCGAGTGCACATCCCACGGGGCCGCCACCTAGGATGGCAATATCAAACTCGCAGGCTGAAGTGGTGGAATGCATACTGCATTCTATCGTGGGCGCAGACTAAGGTCTTTAGTTGAACCCTTAGATCCCGATAGGCTATTCTTCCACGTCCACGAAAGTGATTCCTCTTTATTCAGGTTCTATGACCATTCATCAAACAGCACCAGCGTTTCGAAATAAAGTGACGGTAGGGCTTTTGGCCGCTGTTTTCGGTTGTGTGGGTGCGCATTGGTGGTATTTGAAGCGCCCCTACGCCTGGCTTGTCACCCTGACTAGCATCGTGCTGATGGTCGCCTGCAGCTTTGCCGAGGTTTGGTGGGAAAATCCTGCGTTTTTCTTATTGTTTATCCCTGCCCTAGACGGGATGATCGAGGCGATCGTGCTGTGCCTGATGCGTGATGAACGTTTTGATGCGCTCTACAACCCCGGTCTTGTCCGGCAAAAGCCGAGTGGTTGGGGCCCCGTGCTGGTGGCGAGTTTCACGCTCTTGATCGGTACCGTTGCGTTGATGTTCGGGATCGCGATGATTGTGATCTACATCTGGTCTGCACTGGGTTGGTTAGACGGGCTCGATCTGAAGGGCTAGACACAGATGTTGGTGGTTTGCGGGCAGACCCAGCGGGCGTTTTCACGCGTCAGGTCGATGCAGCCACCTTCGGCGTAGACACGATGTGGCGCTCGATATTCCATCATTTGCTGCAAGATCTCATGTTTAGTTACAGGATCAGCCATTGATGCCGCCATCATGTCTTTGACGCGATCTTCATTCATGCGCAAGATGCCAGCCTCTGTGCGCTCGACGCAATGGCGCCAGTGATAAACCTCAAAACATTTTGTCTCAATATCGTAGGGGCTCGTCTTGTCCCACAGATTCACAAACTTTCCAGCTCCCAGATACACCACCCAAGAGCCTTCGAACCCATCAACATCGGTGGAGTTTTCATCCGGATTCTTAAACCAAACCCGACTGCCAGGAACATAATGATGTTTTGGGAATGGATTCTCGCGAGATCCGCGCTCAGTCAAAAATGCATTGATGAACGCGTCACCTCGGAGTGGTTGTTCACCCCAGCGTCGCTCGATCGTGTCTAGCAGTTGGGGGTTTGTCGTTTCGAGCTCTTGCGCTAAGCCTGCGAGCATGAGGTACTCAGACGCTTGGCGGCAAGCGAAGCCGTAACTTTGCCCTGAAGCATCGGGGCAGAGTGCGAGCTCTAGAGCCTGGCTAAGGGGCTGGCCAGCGATCAACGCAAAGCTGTCTCGACTGAGTGGTCGCCAATGCGTTGTCGGCCGCGTGTCCTCATCGATGCTGAACCATAACTCGGTGCGTCGTGCAATGAGTGCAATGTTTCTGCGGACGCGCAGGGAAGCGAAAAATTCATCAACGCTTGGAAAGCTCGAGGCAACTGGACTGAGCGCCTTCGAAAATACGATTTCTTTGAGAAGTTCGTCGTCAGTGCTCTTTGTAGAAAATCCAAAGCTTTCGGCAAGAGCGCGAACGTCAGCGTTAGGTGCGGCTTCCTTGAGCAAGGCGCTGGCGGATATTTGTACAACCCAATGCTCGAGATGTCGCAGTGTCGTCAAATCAAGATATTGACGAATCGCAAGTTCAGCGCACCACTTCTCTAGATCGCGAGCAATATTTTCTAACTGCGACTTATCTTGAGCGACGATACAAATGCCGCCTAAAGGTTCAAATTGAACGGGATCGAACATGAGCGGTCTCGGTTCCAAGGATTCCAAGACTTTGTTTTACGTCAATCTTTGTGATGCATCAAGTACTCGATCTCCCTAATCTCTACGGGTACACCCCTAGTGATCAGCTCGCAACCCGTGGTCGTGACGATTGCATCGTCTTCAATTCGAATACCAATATTCCAAAAGATCTCCGGTACATCCGGCGATGGGGTGACGTAGAGCCCCGGCTCGATGGTCAGAACCATCCCTGGCATCAAGCTGCGCCAAGTGCGTTCGCCTGCGCCTGCTGGAGGGGTACGATAGTCGCCTACATCGTGCACATCCAACCCTAGCCAGTGTCCAGTACGGTGCATGTAGAAGCGCCTGAAAGCGTCGGTTTCAATATTTTTATCAAGAGACCCTGTTAGAAGCTTTTCGTCGAGCAGGCCCTGCGTCAAGACACGCACCGCCGCCTCATGGGAGGCATTCCAGTGATGAAGGGGTGATACACAAGCCGTTGCTGCGCGCTGTGCTGCAAGCACGATTTCATACAGCGCGCGTTGCGCGGCTGAAAATCGTCCGTTTGCGGGGAACGTGCGCGTGATGTCTGAGGCATATCCGTCGAGTTCGCAACCTGCATCGATCAGAACCAGATCCCCGTCGTGCATCGCAGTGTTGCCTGCGCGGTGATGCAGGGTGCAGGCATTTACTCCTGCCGCGACGATGCTGTCGTAGGCGACAGACTGCGCACCGTGCTTGCGAAATACGTATAACAGCTCAGCTTCGAGTTCGTATTCATGTAGACCCGTCCGCGCAGTTTGCATGGCGCGTGTGTGTCCGAGTGCTGAGATCGTTGCTGCCCGACGCATCGTATCCTGCTCGCCCGCATCCTTAATTAAGCGCATTTCGCTCAGTGGCTCGCCGATATCGACCCATTGTGTCGGCGCGGCGCGTGCGCCTCGCAAGGTAGTCTGAGTTTTTTCGAGCCAGGTATGCAGTTGCGTCAGGTACTGAGGTACACGGCTGCATGCGGTATTCGTGAACAGGATTTTTAAGCCCGCCATGCGCGTGGGGATTTGTGTGTCGAGATCACGCGTTGGGAATGCCTCATCAAACCCAAACTCCTCTGCTGCCGCAGCGGGGCCCCGGCGCTTACCGGTCCAAGTCTCCATAAGAGGATCTTTGGGCTCGCAAAATAAAATACTTTGATCTGTCTCGCCAGCAATCAGCACCAGCCACGCGTTTGCTTCGGTAAAGCCCGTCAGATAATAAAAATCACTGTCGTAGCGAAACGAATAGTGGTTATCCCGGTTTCGCGAAATTTCTGGCCCTGTTGGCAAGATGGCAATGCCCCCGCCCAGGCTGCGCATCCAGCTCAAAATGTGTTGGCGTCGACGGGCGAAAGGGGTTGATGCGATGGACGCGTTAGTCATGAGGATTTGGCTCGTGGCGAAGGGAAATCGAATTCGGATTCGTTCCAACATACTACAATCCATGGGGTGGATTGTGTGCTGATCTCCGATCATTTGAAAGGTTGTGTGATGGATTGGCTGAACTGGCTTAAGCCCTGGGAATTATCCCCTGTACTGGTTTTGTGCTTCGTGCTGAGCGCTTGGCTGTTCGTGCGTGGCGTGCGTGTGCGCCGCGTATCGCGCGCGCGGCAAGTGTTTTTCTGGACTGGCTGGGCGATGCTGTACTTCTCGATGCACACCATGCTCGATTATTACGCTGAGCGCATGTTCTTTATGCATCGCATCCAGCACCTTGTATTGCACCATCTTGGACCGCTTGTCGTCATGGCGGCCTACCCGGGGTCAGTCATGCGCGCGGGCCTACCGCGCGTCCTGAGGCAGGCGTTATTCAAATTTACGCAAACGTTTTGGGGGCGGGCCGTCGTCTCGCTGCTCACCAATCCTATCCTTGTGCCAGCCTTGTTTGTGTTTTTGGTTGTGATTTGGCTGATTCCTTCGGTGCAGTTTTATTCGATGCTGGACTGGAGGCTTTATCGCTTGATGAATTGGTCAGTCGTCATTACAGGTTTTATGTACTGGAATTTGATTTTGGATCGTCGCCCAAATCCGCCTGCAGCGATGACACCCGGCGGACGCGTGATCTCGCCCATTTTGACGATGGCGCCACAGATGGTCGCTGGCGCTGTCATTGCGTTCACCGAGCGTGATTTGTACCCTCTATTTGATTTGTGCGGACGCGCGATCGCGATGACGCCGCAGGCTGATCAGATGATTGGCGGACTGACGATGTGGATCCCGGCGGCGATGACGGAGGTGATCGGTCTGTTGGTCGCGTTACGCACTTTGATGCGACTCTCCGCCTCGGGGCGTTGGGGGGGCGCCAAGCCCCGCGCGCTCCGTTCACGCTGAGGCTTGTTGCCTGATCAGGGGATCAGGCCGTGGTACTTACGCCCAAGCGCGACCGTTGCTCTGAACATGCCCTCTTTGTTGCCACAGTCATAGCGAATGCCTTCGTAGCGATGAGCGAATACGGGTTGCTCTTTGAGTAAAGAGGCAATGCCGTCGGTCAGCTGAATTTCACCCCCAGCGCCTGCTTTTGTTTGGCGCAAGTGGGCAAAAATTCTGGCGTCTAGAACATAGCGACCCACCACCGCCAGGGTAGAGGGGGCGACATCCGATTTTGGTTTCTCAACGATGTGCCGGACACGTTCTGTGCGGGGGCCTGCAGGATCGGTTGCCACAATGCCATATCTGTCTGTGTCACTCAGCGGCACTTCCTGTACGCCCAAAATACTGCCCTGGTAGGTGAGCGCTGCGTCGATGAGTTGCCCCATGACAGGCCGCTCTGCATCTAGCAAGTCGTCCGCCAACAGCACCGCAAAAGGCTCGTCACCCACGATAGGCGCTGCCGTTAGGACCGCATGGCCGAGGCCAAGTGGCGCCGATTGACGAATGTAAATGCAGCTGACATTGGAGGGCAGGATGCCTTGAACAATGGCGAGCAATTCAGCCTTACCCTTGCGCGCTAATTCATTTTCCATTTCAGGTGCAGAGTCAAAATGGTCTTCGATGGCGCGCTTGTTGCGGCCCGTCACAAAAATAAGGTCGGTGATTCCGGCTGCAACAGCCTCTTCAACAGCGTACTGAATCAGGGGCTTATCCACCACAGGCAGCATTTCTTTGGGCATCGCCTTGGTAGCGGGTAAAAAACGGGTTCCAAGTCCGGCGACGGGGAAAACCGCTTTGCGTACAGGGCGCATTTTTTGATTCCTTGCAAAAATTCGCCCAAAGGGCGGAACATATCTCGACAGCCGCTATCATAAGCTTATGGCCTACAAACATTCAAAATCCCGTCAAATTAATTCGTCATCCCAGTGTCTTATTTGGGTGATATGTGCGTTGTTGTGCGCCCCGCCTGCTTCGTGGGCACAACCCGCCGCTGTTCCAACGCTGGGGTCCCCCGCCTCGGCAGAGTTGTCCCCGGTCGTTGAGCGCCGGTTGGGCGAGGCCATCATGGTGCAGGGGCGGCGGGATCCTGAATACATCAATGATCCGGATCTGAGTCAGTATTTGAATGAAATGGGTCGCAAGATCGCTGCTTTCGCCCCTGGCGGAGCACCCCAAGTAGACGTCTTTGGCGTGCGTAACCCCGTCGTGAACGCCTTTGCCATGCCTGGTGGTTTTATTGGTGTGCAAACTGGATTGATCGTGTTGGCCGGAGCAGAGTCTGAGCTTGCGGGCGTCGTGGCACATGAAATCGCACACGTCACGCAACGCCATATTGCGCGCGGACTGACACAGCAAACGCAGAGTGGTCATCTTGCCTTGGCAACTTTGGTGGCAGCTGTCTTAGCGGCACTGATTCCGGGCGGTGGCCAAGCTGCGATGGGGATTGCAGCATTTGGTCAGGCGGCCATGATCGATCGACAGCTGGGATTTTCTCGCGATGCCGAACAAGAAGCCGATCGTACAGGGGTGGAAATGTTGCGCAAAGCTGGCTATGACCCAAACGGCATGGCACTGATGTTCGGCAGACTGATGAATGCCTCTTCCCTGAACGAGGGGCGTGGCGGTGGTGTCTACGCCAGCACCCACCCCTTAAGTATTCAGCGTATGACTGACATGCAAAACCGCATACGCCAATATCCTGCCAATAAATCTCAGGCCTCAGATGAGTTTTGGTTCGTGCGTGCGAAGGCAAGAGTGTTGCAAGCTTTAGATCCGCGTGCGTTGCGCCAAGCGCTGGATCAATTGGAGGATGAGGCACGTGCACCAGCCAGTGCCAGCAATGGCGCTGATGCACAGGCACGTCGCGTGGCGGCCTGGTATGGCGTATCGCTAGCGGCGCTTGCTCGGCAAGATCCAGCGGCCGCGGCGACGGCCCTGCAGCAGGCGCAGTCTTTCAAGATGTCATCCCCTTATCTGGATCTGCAAAAAATCGATATTGACATCGTTAATCGGCAATATGCGTCAGCCTTGGCCGCAGCCCAGGCAGGCAATAAGCGGTGGACGACGCGTCGCTCTTTCGCGATGCGTGTGGCCCAGACCTTGCAAGGCACGAACAAAGACGCAGAGGCTGCGAGTTTTCTCAAGGCCCAAATCAAACGCTGGCCGAATGAAGAACCGGACTTCTACAAGATGCTTGCCGGCTCTCAGGACAGACTGGGTGACCCCGTTGCGGCCAACCAGTCGATGGCTGCATATTACGAGCGTGTCGGCGCTTTACCGGCTGCGGTGACACAACTACAGCAGGCGCGTGCGCAGTCTAAAGATTTCTATATTCAGTCGCAGATCGACGGTCAAATCCGCACGTTGACAGCAAAAATATCAGATGATCGGCGCCTACTCGAACGCTTTAAGTGAGTGCTTAAAATCTAGCGTGACGTGAAAAAGCGCTCGATGCGTCGTGGCAGCCAGCTGAGGTTGCCAGGCCAGACTCCGGTGACGAAACCAACGTGTCCGCCTTGCGCGGGCTGATGTAGCTCGATCTGGTTGCTGCTGTATTCGGGTCCAGGTAATGCTCCCTCGGGTAAGAAGGGATCGTTGCGCGCGTTGAGCACAAGGGTCGGCGTACAGATGTGTGCGAGCCAGCGTTTGCTTGAACATTGTGTCCAGTAGTCGATTGCATTGGCAAAGCCGTGCATGGGCGCTGTGTAGGCATTATCAAAGTCACGCAGGCTGCGCGCTTGCTGGATGCGCAGGGTGTCGATGACTCCGGGAAAGCGCTGGGCTTTCTTGAGAACTTTGGGCCTAAGTGTGCGTAGAAAGTGACGAGAGTAAACCTCCCGGTTAAACCCATCGTCTGACAAGTGATTGCCCGCAGCAACCAGATCAAGGGGGGCTGAGATGGCTGCCGCTGCTTTGAGCCAAGTCACTTCGTTGGGTGATTCGCCTAAGTACTTAAGCAATGCATTGCCACCGAGCGAGATCCCAACGACATGCCAGTCACCTTTTGGAAACCTAGCGCGTACCGAGGCAAGCATGAAGCGAATTTCAGCTGAGTCACCTGAGTGATAGGCGCGGGCTAAACGATTGGCGAAGCCTGAGCACCCTCTAAAGTGGGCCACAACAACGGTCCAGCCCGCCTGACGAAAGTATTGCGCAATCGATTGCGCGTAACGACTTTTACTGCTGCCCTCTAGGCCGTGCAAAAGAATTAGCGCAGGCCCTGCGTTTGCGCGTTCAAGTGCTTGAGATCCCGTGTCGTCGAGCCAGTCTGTTGCGGCCGTCTGGGTGAGTGCTGGATCGCGTGCACGCTTGGGCGCGTGTGGTAGCGCCGGCGAGGTCCAGTCAAAATCAATGAAATCACCATCTGGTGTCTCGACGCGTTCACGAAAAAAACGAATACGGTTCGCTGGTGCAAGTAGCGCACCAAATAAAGTTTGTGACTGTCGTTCAGGAAGCCATGCAGGGGTCGGACAAGGGGAGAGATCTAGATGCGCGCTCACGGATAGTTGCTTAATGCAGGAGCCCTGGTTTGTCGTGCAGGTCAAGAATGCCTGCCTCAACGGGGGCAGCGGAGGCGTGGTGCATGACCAGTTTCCATCCTGTTGGGCCCTTATGGTAGACGTTCGTTGCGTAGCAGTGTGCAACTTCTGTACTGTCCGCGTTTTTCACGGAAATCTGCTCAATCAGAGAGTGCACGGCCCCCATCATGCTGTGTAATGCGACTGTGAGTGAGGGGCGGATACGTAAACCGCCATTGGCCAAGATCTCTTGCCAAGACTCTTTTACGGCATGCAGTCCTACTACGCGCAATCCGCCAGGGTGCACGCAGATAACTTCTTCGTCCTCCGCCCAGACCTGCATCAAGCGGGGCAGGTCTGCACGCTCCAATGCATCGTAAAACGCAAGTTCGGCTTCTTCGGGGGTGGCAAAGATGATTGGCAAGTTGGGCAGCCTAGTGGGCGTGCACAACTGCACCGGGAGCCAGGCGGTATTCTGTGCTGCAGTAGGGGCATTTGGCAGTGCCTGTTTTTGCGACATCAAGAAAAACACGTGGATGCATACTCCAGAGAGGAGCTTTGGGGCCTGGGCAATGCAGGGGCAAATCATCGCCGGTGAGCGTGACCGCGTGTTGGTTTTCCGTAGAGCCAGATGCTTCAGTCATTGCGCGTCTCATGAAAATAACGTGTTGCAAAGATTGTAACAACTGCGCGGTCTACAATAGAAGGCAATAAGCATAAAAACCCTCTTCAATCCCCGCATTGTTGTTTGTCGTTGACCTGATACGTGACTGCTGCCTTATCTGACCGGATCGCTTTACGTGCACTCAGACGTCGTGCCCTGTTCGATGGCGCGAGAGCCATTGCCCCGGGACTTGTAGCGCTGGCGATTTGGGGCGTTGTGACAGGCGTCGCGATGGTCAAGTCTGGGCTATCCGCTCCCGCAGCAGCTGTGATGTCGTTGCTCGTCTATGCTGGCTCCGCTCAGCTTACGGCGATTCCGTTATTGGTCGTTGGTGCGCCACTTTGGCTGATTTTTGGTGCGGGCGTTATCGTTAACTTGCGGTTTCTGATTTTTGGTGCGGCAATGCACCCGTATTTCAAGCATATGTCCTGGCCCATGCGGTTGCTTCTGGGGTTTATGAATGTTGATATTGTCTTTGTCACGTTCATGGGACGTTTTGGTAGCGCGCCGCAAAAGGGCAATACCGAGCAGCTTTGGTTTTTTATCGGCGCCACGATTCCCTGCTGGGTTGCATGGCAAGTGACCTCTCTCTTGGGTATCACGCTGAGTGCTTCGGTACCTGCGTCCTGGTCGCTGGAGTTTGCGGCGGTCTTGGCCTTGATGGCTTTGATGTTGCCCCTGATCAAAACCCGACCAGCGATCGTCTCTGTGCTGGCTGCGGGCTTCACAGCATGGCTGACCCAGCCTTGGCCGTTACGGTTTGGGCTAGTGGCCTCCACTATCGTGGGTATTGCGGCAGGAATGTGGGCCGAGTCGCGCTTTGCGAAAAATACCCAGCCAGGGAGCGCACAGTCTTGATTAGTCAATCTTGGTATGTCTATTCTGCAATCGTGTTGCTCGCCTCAACAAGCGTGATCTGTCGGACAGGATATGTACTTTTTGGGCACCTTTTGCCCTTGCCCGAGAGCCTGCAGCGCGCCCTGCGTTATGCCCCGCTTGCAGCTCTGACCGGAATCATCGTGCCCGAACTCCTGCCTTGGGACCCCGTGTTGGGGCCGCAGGTCGATTTAAGGCTGTTCGCTGCCGTTGTCGCGACGGCTTTGTTCTGCTGGACGCGTAATAGTTTTCTCTTGATTGCCTCGGGAATGGTGGTGCTTTGGACTGCGCGTTGGGCGCTCCCTAGTTAAAACCCTCGGTTTAGTGGGCCAGCTGCGGTACACTGGTGGGTGATTTCTTAAATAATTCAATGACTTCAAACACTCAAACCGCAATACAGCCCGAGTTGGCAACCCCCACTTTTGCCGAGATTGGCTTGCATCCCGCCCTATTACAGGCGGTATCGGACACTGGATACACCACGCCTACGCCGATTCAGGCACAGGCGTTGCCTTCTGTGATGGCGGGCAACGATGTGATGGGTGCAGCGCAAACGGGAACCGGCAAGACCGCGGCGTTCACGCTGCCGGTCCTGCACCGTCTGATGCAGCATGCAAATTCGAGCGCCTCACCAGCCCGACACCCGGTTCGGGCGTTGATTTTGACGCCTACGCGTGAACTCGCCGATCAGGTTGCAGAGAGCGTCAAGCGGTATGGCAAGCAGACAACGCTGCGCTCTGCTGTCGTCTTTGGTGGGGTCGATATTGGCCCTCAAAAAGAGGCGCTGCGCAATGGCTGTGAAGTCTTGATCGCAACGCCCGGACGGCTGCTCGATCATGTCGAGCAGCGCAACGTGAACCTCGGGCAAGTGGGTATATTGGTTCTGGATGAAGCAGACCGCATGCTGGACATGGGC
>CAMCWG010000022.1 GCA_945882005.1 Bordetella parapertussis | reverse complement strand
CACCAACATTCTTTTGGTTGGCTCACAAACAAATGTAAAGACAGTCAAAGAACTCGTGGACTATGCGCGACAGAATCCAGACAAGGTCACCTTCGGATCTGCTGGCTTCGGCGGCTCAAATCACTTATCTGCTGAGTTACTCAAGCAATCAACTGGTACGCAAATGCTGCACATTCCTTACAAAGGTAATGCCCCCGCGATGGTTGATGTGATTAGTGGCAAGGTCACATTTATGTTCGATATCGTGGGTACCGGCAAAGCCTTTGTTGAAAGCGGTAGGGCACGTGCTTTAGCCGTCACATCAAAAACTCGCAATCCAAGCGTACCGACAGTTCCCACCATGATCGAGGCTGGGATCGCCGACTACGAGGTCCTGGGGTGGTTTGCAGTCATTGGCCCCAAAGGATTGCCCGCTGACGTCGTCGCCAAGCTAACTAAAGCTGTCGATGCTGCGAAGACGAGCAAGGGCTTCACGGATGCATCGGTGGCTGCCGGCTACACAATTGACAAAGGCAATGCCAAAGATCTTGAGCAACAGATCAACCGCGAATACAAGGTATGGGAAGGCGTAATAACAAAAGGCAAGATTTATCCCGACTAAATCGCTTTAATCAGCAACGATATTTGCGCTCTTGATTGTGGCGCTCCATTTTTTTAACTCGTTCGCTAAAAACGCTTTGAATTCCTCTGGTGTGCCTGGCGCTGGTTCTGCGCCAGCCGCCATCAAAGCCGCTACAGTCTTAGGATCAGACAGTGCACGCACCATGTCAGCGTTTACACGTTTGACGATGTCAGCTGGCGTGCCAGCTGGCGCAACAACACCCGTCCAAGAGTAAGCCTCATAGCCGGGCAAACCCGCTGAGGAAATGGTAGGAACGTCTGGGAAAAATTTTGATGGCTCAGGGTTGCCAACACCAATCGCCTTGATTTTTCCTGCTTTGATAAACGGCAATGCGGATGGACCGTCGGCAAACATCAGTTGTACCTGACCACCAACCAAATCCTGCATTGCGGGTGCGCTGCCTTTGTAGGGAATATGCTGCATCTTTGTGCCAGCAAGGCTATTGAAGAGTTCGCCTGCCAAGTGCGTACCGCCACCGGTTCCAGACGAGCTGTAAGACAGCTTCCCAGGGTTGGCCTTTGCATAAGCAATCAGATCAGCCACTGATTTCACTGGCAACGAAGGATGTACAACCAGCACGATTGGAAACCTTGCAGCCATGCCCACCGGTACAAAATCCTTCTGAATGTCATAACTCAGACTTTTCTTCAAACTAGGCAATACCGCATGGTGGATCGCTGCAAAGAAAAAGGTATAGCCATCGGGCGCGGCCTTTGCAGCCGCTTGCGCACCAACAATACCGCCAGCTCCGGCCTTGTTATCAATCGGCGTGGTAACAGACCACATTTGCGACAGCGGCACTGTCGTCAGGCGCGCCGTGGTGTCAACAGGTCCCCCGGGTGGAAACGGTACGATGAAGCTAACAGGCTTATCAGGCCAAGCTGCCTGCGCGACTGTCGGAAAACCAGTCAAGCCCAACGCAGTGAGAACCACCGCTGAACCTACCATCACGCCTGCTGCGCGACCTGCCAAACGTTGCCACATTATATTTTCTCCTAAAGCTCAGGGTTATCCCTGCATGAATAGGTGACAGTCTAACCGCGACCCAACTAATTCCAAAACGACAAACTCAGCCCTAGTAAATTATGAATACCCGTTTCGAAGGAATGAATCTACTATTGTGGCGGAATAGGCAGCGCTGTATTGCATTCTGCAATGCAGCATAGCGAATGCGTTAAGGTATTGCACAACCGATTTACAGGAGAACAGGAATGAGCGGAATGTTGGCAGGCAAAGTTGCAGTAGTAACGGGTGCAGGTGGTGGCATTGGACGCGGTATTGCGCTGGCCATGGCCGCAGCCGGCGCCAAAGTTGTCGTCAACGACATCGGCGCGAGCCTTGCCGGAGAAGGAACAGGCGCAGGTCCTGCTCAACAAGTCGCCGACGAGATCATCAAAGCCGGTGGGCAGGCAGTGCCCAACACCGATAGCGTTGCAACCCGTGCGACCGCCAACAACATCATCGAAACTGCGGTGCAGACATTCGGTCGGATTGATATCGTCGTAAACAACGCCGGTAACCTGCGCGACCGAGTTTTTCACAAGATGAGCGAAGAAGAATGGACACAGGTTATTGACGTCCACCTTAACGGCACCTTTTATGTCAGCCGCGCAGCCGCAAACTACTACCGTGAGCAAGAGTCAGGCGCGTTTGTTCATATGACATCGACCTCAGGCCTGATCGGCAACTTTGGACAGGCAAACTACTCTGCAGCCAAACTCGGGATCGCCGCCTTGTCGAAATCGATTGCCTTGGATATGGCGCGCTATCACGTGCGCTCAAACTGTATCGCCCCGTTCGCTTGGAGCCGCATGACCAGCTCGATTCCAGCGAATACAGACGAAGAAAAAGCACGCGTCACAAAACTGCAAAAGATGGAAGCCAATAAGATTGCGCCGATGGCGGTTTACCTTGGCAGCGAAAAAGCGAGCGAAGTCACAGGCCAAATATTTGGTGTGCGCGCAAACGAAATTATGTTGTTCAGCCAGCCTCGCCCCATCCGCTCGGTGCATATGAGCACGGGCTGGACGCCTGAAGCAATTGCCGAGATCGCCGCACCTGCGATGAAACATCACTTCATGGCGCTTGAGCGCTCACCCGATGCGATTGACTGGGATCCAATCTAATCATGGATTACCAACTCATCAAAAACTGGAAGTTTCCAGAGGTTGACCGGACCTACACAGAAAACGACAGCATTCTCTATGCGCTGGGTATCGGATTTGGTCAAGAGCCCACGAATCCTGACCACTTGAAATACGTCTACGAACAAGACCTCCAAGCGTTTCCTACTATGTCGGTGGTGTTGGGCTACCCAGGGTTTTGGATGAAAGACCCCAAAGCTGGGATTAATTGGGTCAAGCTTGTGCACGGCGAGCAACGACTGACGATTCATCGTCAGTTGCCCGCTGCCGGTCGAGTCATTGGACGCACTCGCATCACCCACGTCATTGATAAAGGCGCGGATAAAGGTGCGCTAGTGGTCAGCGAGCGCACTCTGCATGATGCCGATGGCAATCTTTTGGTTACGCTAGGATCAACCACCTTTTGCCGTGGCGATGGCGGACTAAGCCACTCCGACGAGAGCCCCGCAGCACTCGACGCAACGCCGGACCGTGCACCTGACATGACCTGCTCAATCCCCACCCTCCCGCAAGCAGCATTGATATATCGCCTATGTGCGGATAACAATCCTTTGCACGCAGATCCAGCTGTCGCAACACGTGCGGGTTACCCGCGCCCGATTTTGCATGGCCTATGCACCTACGGTGTCGCGGCACGCGCAATTGTTCAGGCAGCTTGCGACAACGATGCTTCAAGACTTACCGCGCTACACACACGCTTCTCCTCGCCCGTATTTCCAGGCGAAACGCTGGTCTGTGAGATCTGGAAAGACACAGCCGAGTCGGTCCGTTTTAGAGCAAAAGTCGCTGAACGCGACGTCGTCGTCTTGAGCCATGGTTTTGCTGGGATCAAAGCATGACGCGACGCGCACCTCTAAGTGGAATCCGTGTACTGGATTTATCGCGCGTATTAGCTGGGCCTTGGTGTACGCAAAACCTTGCAGACCTCGGTGCCGACGTCATTAAAGTTGAACGACCCAAACTAGGCGACGACACCCGCGCCTGGGGTCCGCCTTACCTGAAAGACGAGAACGGCGAAGACACGACCGAAGCCGCGTACTACCTCAGCACCAATCGCAACAAGCGCTCTATTGAAATTGATCTAGCAAGTCCCGAGGGAATCAAACTCGTCAAAGAACTTGCCAAGCACTGCGATATATTGGTTGAGAATTTCAAAGTTGGAGGCCTTCAGCAATACGGCCTTGACTACGAAAGCATGAAAGACGAATTCCCAACGCTTATTTATTGTTCGATCACGGGCTTCGGACAAACAGGCCCCTACGCAGAGCGCCCCGGCTACGACTTCATGATCCAGGGCATGGGCGGACTCATGAGCATCACCGGCGAGCGAGATGATCTGCCTGGTGGTGGTCCTCAGAAAGCTGGCGTTGCCGTAACTGACATCATTACAGGAATGTATGCGTCGGTTGCGATTCTCGCAGCGATCCAAGAGCGTAACCACAGTGGCCTTGGGCAACATCTCGATATCGCGCTTCTGGATTGCCATATATCGATGTTGGCAAATCAAAACCTAAACTTTATGACTTCAGGTCAAGCGCCAAAACGTGCAGGCAACGCGCATCAGAACGTCGTCCCCTATCAGGTTTTTAAGACTTCGGACGGCTTCATGATCGTGGCGGTCGGCAACGATTCGCAATTTCGTTCTTACTGCACCGCGCTCGGCATCCCAGAATACGGCACGGATCCGAAGTACGCCACTAATCGTGGACGCATTTTGAATCGCAGTGAGCTGATTCCAATGCTCGAAAAAATCATGGTGACTAGTGAGCGAGACACTTGGATTGCAAAACTTGAGGCGGTCGGTGTACCTTGCGGCCCGATTCAGACAATCGACCAGGTCTTTGCGCACCCGCAAGTGATCGCCCGAGATATCTGGAAGAATATTCCGCATCCAACAGGCGGCACAGCACCCACTACCGCAAGCCCAATGCATTTTTCTGCAACGCCGATTCAGTACAAGCGCTCGGCACCCATGCTGGGCGAACATACGGACGAGATTCTTAAAGAGATTCTTGGAAAAAGCTAATTACGCACGACAAAACAGTCATTTTTTATAACTAGGAGACACACCATCATGAAAAAACTACTTGTAGGTCTAGCCCTGCTGCAAACCGCTCTCGCGGGTCCTGTGCTCGCCAAAGACTACACAATAGGTGCAGCATTTCCGATGAGCGGCCCAAATGCCGAATATGGTCAAGTATTTAGCTCTGCCGCTAATTTGGCTGCAGAGCACATTAATGCCGACAAAAAACTATCAGGCAAACTCAACGTCATTTATGAGGACAGCCAAGGGCTGCCAGCGCAAGGTGTCATTGCAGCCAACAAACTCATGAACGTTAGCAAAGTGCCCTATGTGCTGTCGGCATTCACTGGCGTCTCAAAAGCGATTGCACCGATTGGCGCACGCACCAAAACAGTGATGGTCAATGGCGGTGGCGTTGGTCCTGATCTCGCAACACTCAATGAATACTTTTGGAACGTGATCCCCCTTGCGAACTTTGAAGTGACTGCAATCGTTCCTTTCCTTGTTAAGGAGAAGGGATTTAAGCGCATCGCTTTGATCTACGTTGACGATCCTCTAGGACAAGCAGTCCTCACAGACTTGACTAAAGAAGTCAAAGCAGCTGGCGGTGCTGTCGTGGGGTCTTTCTCTATCCCAACAACAGCTCAACAGTTTTCTGGAGTTGCCGCACGCGTGCGTGACACAAAGCCTGATGCAGTCTATATCGCGACCTATGGCAATCAGCAGGTGCAACTCGTCAAGCAATTGCGCGACAACGGAGTTAGCCAACCACTGGCGAGTTACTCTGCAATGTCTTTGCCCTCTGTCCTGAATTTGCCTGAAGCAAAGGGGCTGTACTACACCAGTCAGTTGCTCACACTAGACAAAAATGATCCACTCGTTAAGCGCGTGGAAGAGGACTATAAAAAGAAACATGGCAAAGAGCCAAACATGTATGTTCTGAACTACTACAACGCTGTGTTGACGTTTGCAGAACTCGCAGCCGCACTTGAAAAGGCTGGCAAACCTGTCACAGGCGAGAACTTACTAGCTCAGCGCAAGGCGACAAAGTCCTTCCAGTTCGTTGGAGCGAAAGTGTCCTTTGCGGATGACGGCACTGTGAAGTCACCTATCCAAATTAACGAAGTCGTTGGTGACGGCACAAGCAAAGTCGTCGTTGCTGGAAAATAATAGGAAGACGCCCCATGCTGTTTGCACAACTTTTAGCCAATGGCTTGCAGACCGGCGCACTCTATGCGCTGATTGCTGCCGGGTTCTCGCTGATCTTTGGCATGACCCGGATTTTTCACGCGGCACATGGGGCAACCTTTACGATCGCTGGTTTTATTTTTTATGAATGCTATTCCGTACTGCACTGGTATTGGCCCCTTGCGGCCATTGCCTCTGCAGTCGCTGCCAGTCTCTTCGGCGTGCTGCTTGATCGCTATGTGTACGCGATCATTCAGCGCCACGAAGGCTCATTTTTTACCGTTTTTGTTGCATCCTTTGGTGCAGCGATTGTTGTGCAAAACGTCATCTCGATCGTCTTTGGACGCGGCATGGTGACAGTCTCAACGCCCTTAAGCAAAAGCCTGGAAGTTTTCCCAGGCTTATTCATTGCGCCTATCGCAGCTGTCGTGATCGTTTGCGCGATTATCTCTTTCGCTATTTTGCAGTGGCTACTGACGCGCACCAATCTGGGTATTGCCCTGCGCGCGTTGGGTGAAAACCCCGGACTCATCGAAGTCTACGGTCTCACACCGAGGCTCCTTTCCCAGTACGTTTTTTTGATCGGCTCAATTCTGGTCGTGCCGGCTGCGATTTTGACTGCGGCAACATCCGGCTTGAACCCAGCGATGGGCCATCACATCATGCTCATCAGCATCGCTGCGACGATCGTAGGCGGGGTGGGCAGTTTACGCGGCGCAGCCGTCGCAGGCATGCTGTTGGGGCTAGCCGAAAACCTCTGCCTGGCCTTCATCGACCCACAATGGAGCGAGGCTGTGACCTTTGTCATTCTGTTCTTGTTCATCCTGTTCCGCCCGGGCGGTGTGTACGGTCGCGCTGTCGTGTCGTGAAAAGGAACAACTCATGATCGCCTATCTACAAAACATTGCAGTACTTTTTTGCATCAACGGCATTTTGGCGTTGACCTTGAACTTCATCATGGGCTATGCCGGCATCTTTTCGTTGGCACATGCTATTTTCTTTGGCGTTGGCGCGTATGTGACGGCGTACATCGCACTGAATGCCTCTGATTCGCTCCTGCTCTGCATGGGCGCATCAGCTGCCGTGTCGGCCATTCTCTCCATGGCTTTGGCACTCCCCGCCTTGCGCGTGCGTGGTGAATACTTTGTGGCAGCTTCGCTGGGTCTCCAAGTCATTGGAGTCACTATTTTTTCGGAATGGAAAGCAGCCACCGGTGGCCTAGGCGGCATGATCGGCATTCCGCGACCGAAGTTACTGGGATACACCTTTAACGACGACCTCGCTTTTCTCGCACTTGCTGTCGTCGTATTGCTCATCATGATTGGCATTACCGCGCTGCTTGTTCGCGGCAGTTTCGGTCGAAGCCTCATGACTATTCGGGATAGCGAATCGGCGGCCCAGACTTACGGCAAGCACGTCAACGCCATCAAAACACTCTCGGTTGCTGTGTCGTCTGGACTGGCCGGCATTGGCGGTTGTCTCTACGCTTTCTATATGAGTTTCATTAACGTTGAGAGCTTCACACTTGAGATGTCGATCCTGCTGATGGCGATGGTCATCATAGGAGGCACGGGTACGCTGTTCGGTCCAATCGTTGGAGCCGCGCTACTGATGTCGCTGCCGGCCGCACTCACCTACCTTCCCTTCTTACCACCCGCAGAGCTCGGAACAATTCAGCAAATTATTTATGGCCTCGCAATGATGTTGCTCATGATGTTCCGCCCGGGTGGATTAGTCGGCGGACGTAGTAAGGAGAAATCCGCATGACAACAACAACCAAGCAAGAGATTCTGCTCGAGATTCGAAATCTAAATAAGAACTTCGGTGGCTTACAGGCCATATCTGACGTAACGCTCGACCTCCCTGCCGGGGTGATCACAACGCTTGTTGGACCCAACGGAGCGGGCAAAACCACTCTGTTTAACCTAATCACCGGACATTTAGTCCCGTCAAGCGGTACCGTGCACTGGCTCGGCAAGCCGCTCAAGGGCATAGAGCCTTGGCGTATCGCCCGAATGGGTATCGCCCGCACCTTTCAAGATCTCCGTCTCTTTAGCCAAATGACCGTTGAAGAGAACATTATGACGGTGATGGAACGCAGTAGCTGGCTTTGGCAAGGCGGCCGGCAAGCGGCAGAAAAACGCGTCAACGAGATTCTCGAGGAAACACAATTAACCGAGAAGCGAACTGAACGCGCAGTCGATCTGGCCTACGCCGAGCGTAAGTTCTTAAGCCTCGCTCGAATCATGGCAAGTGAAGCCAAGCTTTGGCTGTTAGACGAACCCGCCTCTGGCTTGGATCCAAGATCCTTCGACCGCTTCGTCGCGCTCTTGCGCGACTATGCCAAGCGTGGCATCACGATATGCATCATCGAACACAACTTGGACATCGTGATTAAGCTTTCGGATCGCGTAGCTTTCCTTGATCAAGGCAAGCTCTTAGCCCAAGGTAGCTCACAAGACATCCTAAAGGACCCACATCTGGCGGCGATTTACTTTGGAGACCGCTCATGAGCCTAACCAACTTTCTCGAAGCTAAGAACCTAAAGGTAGGTTACGGCGGCAGGCCTGTGCTCGAAAATTTCAGTGTGACGTTAGCGCATAACGAAGTGCTTTGCCTGATTGGACATAACGGTGCCGGTAAATCGACGTTGCTAAAAGCTCTATTTGGCCTCGTTCCACGCAATGCAGGAACGATTTTGCTCGAGGGACAAACCATTGACCGGCCAGACCCTCGTGGCATGAATGCCGCGGGTATCGCCCTTGTGCCTGAGGGTCGTGGTGTGTTTCCAGGACTGACCGTAGCCGAAATCATGCGGCTAGGCTTTTGGGCGAATGGGATTCCTGCTGGAGAGCAAGCTGCGCGCCTAGACTGGGTCATGAGCGTTCTTCCCATGATCAAAAAGTTTTATCAGCAACGCGCCGGTACCCTCTCTGGAGGACAGCAACAAATGGTCTCACTTGGACGCGCCCTGCTTAGTCAGCCACGTTGCCTTTTGCTAGACGAACCATCCATCGGTCTCGCGCCTAAACTCTTTCAAGATCTTGTAGGTCCGATTCGTGCGCTCCAGCAAGAGCGCAAGATGTCGATCTTGATCGTTGAACAGAACGTACGTGAGGCACTTAAGATCTCTGATCGAGTCATTGTGATGAAGTCAGGTGAGCTTATCCGGGAAGGTACACCTGAGGCGTTCAGCAACAATACCGAGCTCATGGAACTTTATTGAGATGTCGGTTGCAGGGTCGCTTGCCTCTCTTTATCGCACTCATCTTGCACAGTTCCCCCAACGCAGCATTCTGATAGAAGGCGGGCGGGCGCTAAGTTACAGCACCTTTGACGCGCAAGTCTCCCAAACTTGCGCGTGGCTTTCGCGCCAAGGCGTTATGCAGGGTTCTCGTGTTGCCGTATGGCTCGTCAATCGCTCGGAATGGCTAGTGCTGTTTTTTGCGCTCGGAAGACTAGGTGCCACCCTTGTCGCCGTGAATACAAAATATCGCAGTCATGAACTGCAAAATATTCTCGGCAATTCACAAGCATCGCTCCTCGTCTTACAACTCAATTTCCGCAAAATTGATTTCGCACAAGTGATCGAAGGCGTCGATGGCAAGCAACTGCCATGGCTACAAAAAATAGTCATGCTCGATGCAGGACACGATACCCCTACCGAACTGTTGGGCAAGCCCGTCGTCGCCTTTGATGCCATCGCAAGCTATAACGACTCTTCAGCGCAGCATCAGCAAAACCCATCGAATGATGCGTTGCATGCAGACGCCCTCGCAGCATTCTTTACGACCTCCGGAACCACCAAGGGCCCCAAGCTCGTCATGCACACGCAACGCACGCTCACTGAGCACGCAACAGACGTTGCACAAGGCTACGCCTTCGAACAGGCAGGTAATCGCCTGCTCTGCGCGCTCCCCTTTTGTGGTGTCTTTGGACTCAATAGCGCTCTGGCTGCGATTGCGGCAGGCATGCCGCTCGTACTGATGGATTTTTTTGACGCAGCGAGCGCAAGTGCACTTATCCAAGCAGAGAATGTCACCCACATCTTTGGCAGCGACGAAATGCTGCGCCGACTCATCGAGCACGTCGATCAACAAGCGCTCGCCCGTGCAGAGCGCTGTGATATTCCCTTTCCTAGTCTCCGGCTTTTCGGTTTTGCATCGTTTAGTCCCCGCTTTGTCGAGCTAGCGCGATCGCTCTCGGCGCGAGGCTTCCCATTGCACGGCCTCTATGGATCAAGTGAAGTGCACGCACTGTTTTCACTGCAGCGGGCAAATCTACCCCTGCAGGACCGCGCGCAAGGCGGTGGAATGCCCGCCGCTAGCCCACGCGCCCGGGTCAGAGTCCGCGACATCGACACAGATGCGCTTTGTGCTCCTAATATTCCGGGGGAAATAGAAATCTTTTCCCCAACGCTGTTTAAAGGCTATTTCAACAACGCTGAAGCAACCGCAAGCGCCTTCACCCCAGACGGTTTTTTCAAAACAGGCGACCTGGGCTACTTGCGCGAAGATGCAAGCTTTGTCTACCTATCCCGAATGGGCGACACAATGAGGCTGGGTGGATTCTTGGTCGATCCCACAGAAATTGAACATGCCCTAACAGAACAAGCTGGAATCGAGAGCGCTCAGGTGGTGGGAGTCGAGATCAACGGGCAACTCAGGCCCGTTGCGTTTGCTACAACAAAACCGGGTCAACCCGTCCCTAATGCGGACAGCGTGCGCGCTCTGCTAGCGCAACAGCTTGCAGCTTTCAAAGTCCCGGTCCACGTTTGGTTTATCGAGGCATTTCCGGCAACGCAAAGCGCCAATGGCTTGAAGTTTCAACGCGTGAAACTTCGAGACATGGCGCTTGCGCGTTTACGCGGTGACGACCGGGATACCCGCGATCTTGGCTGACCACTCTTTGGGGCCAGTCGTATGCACTGACGTCCCGGTTGAATCAACTGCCACCGTCACGGGCATATCGACGACGTCAAACTCATAGATCGCTTCCATGCCCAGATCAGCGAAACCGATTACTTTTGCCTCTTTAATTGCCTTGGAGACCAAGTACGCAGCGCCACCAACAGCCATCAGATAAGCCGACTTGTGTTTACGAATGGACTCGATCGTGGCCGGACCACGCTCTGCTTTTCCAATCATCGCAAACAGACCTGTCTGCTCAAGCATCATGTCTGTGAACTTATCCATACGGGTGGAAGTCGTTGGGCCCGCTGGTCCAACCACTTCATCACCGACCGGATCCACAGGCCCAACGTAATAAATCGTTTTGCCGTGAAACTCGACGGGCAACTTCTCGCCTTTGGCCAACATATCTTGAATACGCTTATGCGCAGCATCACGTCCAGTCAACATTTTGCCGTTCAGCAACAAAGTTTGGCCAGGCTTCCAGCTTGCAACTTCTTCGCGAGTCAGTTTATTCAAGTCCACCTGCTTTGAGGACTTGTAGTCTGGCGCCCAATGCACATCAGGCCAGTCCGATAGCGAGGGACGATGCAGGTGTGCCGGTCCGGAACCATCCAGCTCAAAATGTGCATGACGTGTCGCGGCACAGTTTGGAATCATGGCAACGGGGAAAGATGCAGCATGCGTCGCAAAGGTCTGAATCTTGACATCCAGCACGGTGGTCAGACCACCCAGCCCTTGGGCGCCAATGCCCAGTGCGTTGACCTTTTGATAGAGCTCGATACGCAGCTCTTCAATTTTATTTTTTGGACCGCGCTCAAGCAGTTCGTACATATCGAGATCTTCCATGAGCGATTGCTTGGCCATTAAAACGGCCTTCTCTGCAGTCCCGCCCACGCCAATTCCCAACATCCCAGGAGGACACCACCCCGCACCCATTGTCGGAACAGTCTTGAGCACCCAATCCACAATCGAATCATTCGGATTCAACATCGCGAGTTTTGATTTGTTTTCTGAGCCACCACCTTTGGCAGCGACCTGGACATCCACTGTGTCGCCTTGCACGAGCTCGACACTGACGATACAGGGCGTATTGTCCTTTGTGTTTTTACGCAAGAAAATCGGATCATCCAAGACCGACGCGCGCAGTGGATTTTCGGGATTCAAGTAACCACGCCGCACACCTTCATCGCATAGTTCCTGCATGGTTCGCTTGGTATCAAACCGCACACCCATACCGATCTTCAAGAATATGTTGACGATACCCGTGTCCTGACAAATCGGACGACGACCCTCTGCGCTCATGCGAGAGTTGGTCAGAATCTGTGCGATGGCGTCCTTCGCAGCAGGACTTTCCTCACGCTCGTAAGCACGGGCAAGGTGTTTGATGTAATCGGCTGGATGGTAGTAGCTGATGAACTGAATCGCATCAGCAATTGAGGCGACAAAATCTTCTTCTTTAATAGTGACGGACATCTGTGTACCTATCTACGAAACAATAATTGAAATCAATAACACCAAAAATTTATTTACTTGCCGCGCCAGACAGGCTTACGCTTTTCTGCAAAAGCGGTTGCGCCTTCTTTAGCGTCCTCTGACATAAAAATATGATCTGTCAGAGGACGTTGCAAATCGAACATCTTTGCTGCAGGGAAGTCTAGGCCCTGTACCAGCACGCTTTTCGATGTGCGAACTGCCATGGGGCCATTTTCGCAGATCTTGCGGGCCAGCTTCATCGCCTCCCCCAGAGCCTGACCTGGATCAGTCAGCACATTGATCAACCCATATTGCTGCGCACGCTCGGCTGGAAACATATCCCCAGTGAGCAAAATTTCCATCGCGATGTGATACGGAACCTGCCGTGGTAGACGCACCAAGCCGCCACCGCCGGCAACCAGACCACGCTTGACTTCGGGCAGCCCAAACATCGCATTGTTCGCTGCCACAATCAGATCGCAGGCCAGCATCATTTCAAAACCACCTGCGACCGCAAAACCTTCCACGGCAGCGATCAGAGGCTTTTGAGGTGGCGCCTCATTTAAACCTGCAAATCCCTTGCCTGGCACTGAAGAACGCTTGCGAGTCTTGGCGAAGTCCTTGAGGTCCATTCCCGAGCAAAAGGTTCCACCAGCACCGGTCAAGATCCCAATACGCAAGTCTTCTCGGGCATCAAGTGTTTCAAAGGCGACAGACAATTGCTGCGCAGTTTCAAAGCTAATGGCATTACGCGCCTCGGGGCGATTAATCGTGATGATTAGTACGCCATCCGCTTCATCGACACTCATCAGACTCGACATGAAAACTCCTTAAAAACAAGGCTAAAACGATTGGATTTTGACTAGATTGGCTAAATCATAGGCGATTCGCGGAGCTCGAGCGTCGAACCAGCCCTTATCGCCCACACCGAGGCCGCTCGCGAGCTAAAATGGCACGCTTAGCGACCCAACTCAATATCTCGATGCTCACTTTTCAGCAAATTATTCTGCGCCTGCAAGAATACTGGGACAAACAGGGCTGTGCCCTGCTCCAACCCTACGACATGGAGGTCGGTGCTGGCACGTCCCATACCGCAACCTTTCTACGCGCAATTGGCCCCGAGCCTTGGCGTGCGGCGTACGTACAGCCTTCACGCCGCCCCAAAGATGGTCGCTACGGTGAAAACCCAAATCGCCTGCAGCACTACTATCAGTATCAAGTTGTCCTTAAGCCGGCTCCACCAGATATTCTGGACCTTTACATCGGTTCACTGGTCGCCTTAGGGATCAACCCCACAGAGCATGACATTCGCTTTGTTGAGGATGATTGGGAAAACCCAACTCTCGGCGCTTGGGGGCTAGGTTGGGAGGTTTGGCTCAACGGGATGGAAGTCACGCAATTTACTTACTTTCAGCAAGTAGGCGGCTTAGATTGCACCCCTACGACCGGAGAGATCACCTACGGCCTTGAGCGCCTCGCAATGTATCTGCAAGGCGTCGAGAGTGTCTATGACCTCGTCTGGACCGAGGGGCCACGCGGCAAAGTTCTCTATCGCGACGTCTTCCACCAGAATGAAGTTGAACAGTCGACATACAACTTCGAGCACTCGGACGCTGAGACCCTGTTCCGTCACTTTAGCGATTTTGAGACACTTGCCAAACGACTCATGGAAGTCCCGTTGGCGTTGCCCGCCTACGAAGCAACCTTGAAAGCTGCCCACACATTCAACATGCTCGACGCGCGCGGAGCGATCAGTGTGACAGAGCGTGCTGCCTACATTGGCCGGATCAGAAACCTATCACGCGCTGTTGCACAGGCCTACTTTAAATCACGCGAAAAACTGGGCTTCCCCATGCTGCATGCAAACAAAGGTGCGAACTAATGTCTAGCCGCCCCCTTCTAGTCGAGCTCTTTACAGAAGAACTTCCACCCAAAGCACTCCCTAAGCTTGGCCAAGCGTTTGCACAAGGCCTACATGACGCGCTGTGCGCACTCGGGCTCACAGAGGCGAACTGCACCATCGAACCCTTTGCAACACCGCGCCGGCTCGGAGTAAGGCTTAGTGCGGTCCTCGCTGTTGCACCCGATCAGTCATTCTCTGAGAAGCTCATGCCCGTTAAAGTCGGACTCGATGCAAACGGAGGCGCAACACCCGCACTACTCAAAAAACTAGTCGCGAAAGGCTGGGAGTCCATGGACATCAGCACGCTTGCGCGTGAATCAGATGGCAAACAAGAGTATCTCGTCGCAAGCGGCACAGCGCCAGGGGCAAAACTTGTCGACGCGTTGCAAGGCGCGATCGAAGCTAGTATTGCTGGCCTACCGATTCCAAAAGTGATGAAGTATCAACTTGCAGATGGCGAAACGGCAGTCAAGTTTGTACGCCCTGCGCACGCGCTGATCGCCTTACACGGCTCGCAAATTGTTCCCGCAAACATTCTTGGCCTGCAATCTGGCCGACAAACATTTGGGCATAGGTTCTTGCATCCAGGTGCGATAACCATTGACAGTGCAGACACGTACGAGACCCAGTTGGCTAGTGTGGGCAAAGTCACAGCCAGCTTTGCCTTGCGTCGTGCCCAAATCGCCGAACTATTGAGCACCCAAACGCACAAACTTCAAGCCACTCTTGGCACCAGCCCAGAAGTGGATGCGCTACTCGATGAGGTCACTGCGCTGGTTGAAGCACCCGCCGTGTACGTTGGGGCATTTGAGGAGCGCTTTCTAACGGTTCCACAGGAATGTCTGATTCTGACAATGCGACTGAACCAAAAATATTTTCCACTCTTTAACAAAGACACCGGCGCCCTCACCAATCAGTTCCTGATTGTGAGCAACATGCCCACCGACAATCCGAAAGCCATCATCGAAGGTAATGAGCGGGTCGTGCGCCCCCGTCTGGCCGATGCACAGTTCTTCTTTGAAACCGACCGCAAAACGCCCTTACACACGCGTGTCACCCAACTTGACTCGATCGTCTATCACAACAAACTTGGAACACAATTAGAGCGCGTGAGTCGTGTTCGCGCGATTGCAGCCTACATTGCAAAGACGCTTGGCGCGGATACAACCCTCGCTGAGCGCGCCGCCGAACTCGCCAAAGCAGATCTCACGACGAATATGGTCGGTGAGTTTCCTGAACTGCAAGGCATCATGGGCGCCTATTACGCCCGCGGTGACAACGAGGCCCCCGAGGTTGTTCAAGCGCTTGCTGAGCAATATCGTATCCGTCTAGACGCACCTATCACATCGATAAATATGATCGCCACGATCTTATTTATCGCGGAACGCGCCGAAACGCTCATTGGTATTTGGGGCATCGGCTTAGCGCCAACAGGCGAACGCGACCCCTTTGGCTTGCGTCGTGCCGCACTGGGTATCATCAGCGCTTTCGAGCAACTCACTACGGGTGGCATATTAAAAATACAAAATGCTGGCCCACTCTCCCTCGAGGAGTTACTTACCCAGAGCGCCAAACAGTTTGCTGCTGGCACACTCACAGAACAAACAGTGCCCGAAGTCCGAGACTTTATTCTCGAACGGTTGCGCCATCAGTTGATTGCCCAGCATGATCGCAACGCGGTTGAAGCCGTGCTCGCCCTGACGCCTCCCCTACACCAAGTCGTGGCGCGTGTGCTTGCAGCAGAGAAATTTGCATCAAGCCCGAGCGCTGCCAGCCTTGCGGCGGCGAACAAGCGGATTGGCAATCTACTTAAAAAATCAGAAGGACTGCTTGCACCGGTTGACACAAAACTATTGACTGAGCCTGCAGAGCAAGCGCTTGCCAAGGCGGTCACGCAAGCCCAGCCGATTGCCCAAGCGCAGTTTGAAGCGGGCGATTATGTGGCTGCAATGGACACCTTAGCCCACACGAGAGAGGCGGTTGACCTGTTTTTTAACGACATTATGGTCATGGCAGATGACATCGCAATTCGAAACAACAGACTCGCTTTGCTTGATCAACTGCATAGACTCATGAATCAGGTTGCGGATATTTCAAGGCTTGCCACATGAAACTAATTATTCTCGATCGCGATGGCGTGATTAACGAGGATAGCGACGATTACATCAAGCACCCCGATGAATGGCACCCTCTGCCAGGCAGCCTAGAGGCAATTGCTCGCCTGCATCAGGCCGGGTGGACCATTGCCATTGCCTCTAACCAGTCGGGTTTGGCACGTGGGCTGTTCGACATCACAGCACTTACCGACATTCACCAAAAATTTCGCAAAGCGCTCGCGCAACTTGGTGGCGCTGTTGACGCAATTTTTGTATGTCCACACGGTCCTGATGACAGCTGTCTGTGCCGCAAACCGCTCCCCGGTTTATTTCATGACATCGGCAACCGCTTTGATACGAGCTTAGAAGGTGTGCCCGCTGTGGGAGACTCTCTGCGAGACTTGCAGGCGTCAGCCGCTGCCGGTTGCCTACCCTGGCTCGTCCAGACAGGCAACGGAAATAAGACCCAAAGGAAGGGGGATCTTCCTGCGGGCACACGCGTCGCAAAGGATCTGGCCGACGCGGTGGACCAAATTCTGTCTGAGACTAATTAAATGATGCTCGCGCTTCGCGCTACCGTTTTTACCCTCTTTCTGATCGTTACTGTGATTCCCTATGCCTTTGCCTGCATGCTTTGGGCACCGCTCTCACTGAGTTGGCGCTACAAGCTGACCATGGGCTGGCCACGGCTCGCGGTGTGGGGCGCGAAAGTCATTTGCGGTGTCCGCTGGAAAGTACAAGGTTGGGAAAACCTTCCTGATGGTCCCGCGATTGTGCTCTCGAAGCATCAGTCGGCCTGGGAAACATTATTTTTGCCCTCGCACCTTCCGCGCGAAGTGTGTTTTGTCTATAAGCGCGAGCTCCATCGCGTTCCGTTTTTTGGCTGGGGTCTCGCCCTGTTAGCGATGATCCCCATTGATCGCAGCAAGGGACGAGACGCCTTCGAGCAAGTTGTAAAAGTCGGTCAACAACGACTAAACGAAGGACGCTGGCCGATTTTATTTCCAGAGGGAACGCGTATTGCACCCGGGAAGACAGGCCGCTTCAAGATGGGAGGTGCGCTGTTAGCCACCCGCACAGGTGTCCCAATTATTCCCATCGCCCACAACGCGGGCGAATGCTGGCCGCGTAACGCCTTCATTAAGCGACCTGGTTGCATCACAGTCTCTATCGGACCCGTCATTGATTCAACAGGGTTGACTCCTGAGGAACTGAACGAGAAAGTTCAGGCATGGATCGAGGGTGAAATGCAACGCTTAAACCCCGAACGTTACTCAACATAACGATGAGCCAGCTCGAGCTTTTGCTTTCCGACGCAGACAGCCCCAAGCCTAGCTGGACCATCGCGCCCGCAACAATTCCTCTCGGCGCAAAATGGCGCGTCGTCCATCACGGCGATCAGTCAGTCGGCTTTATCTTGATGCGCTCGCGGCGCCGTAGCATTGGCTTCGTCATTCTTGACGAAGGCTTACGCGTCACTGCCCCGAACTGGGTCACGCTTTCCCAAATCGACGCTGCAGTTGTTGAAAAAATGCCTTGGATTCTATCCAAACTCCAAGACTGGCAATCCCGCAAACAGCGCTTAGCAATGTCAGAGACGCGTTGGCAATCCGGCGGGGAACTTCCCTACATGGGGTGTCGTATCGTCTTGCGCAGCGGTGTGCCTGGGCCGCACGTCCCGCATGGCGCACCGTACTTTGAGGGCGACCCTGATGCCCCGCAAGCCGGTCAAGCCCTTTGGCTCCCTCTTCCCAATGACGCTGATACACATCGTATGCGGGACATGACGCAAGCCTGGCTGCAGTCTCGCGCAGCAGTCTGGTTTGATGTGCGCATCAAACACTTTCTCGCCAGCACGGGACTGACCATTCGACGATGGCGGCTATCGTCTGCCGCAACGCGCTGGGGTTCCTGTACTAGCGACGGCAACATTATGCTGAATTGGCGACTCATCCATTTTTCACCCATGGTGATTGACTATGTCATCGCGCATGAGCTCGCACATCTGCGGGAAATGAATCACAGCCAAGATTTCTGGTCAGAGGTCGAACAACTTTACCCGGATTTTCATCTGGCTAAAAATATACTTCGCCACCACACCCCGGATGGCATTCCCGAGATCTAGCCGACCGCCCAAGCGGTTATCATGGCGTCATCTTTTCCTATTTAATGTAGGCATCACGGAGGTTTCATTATGCGAATTCTTCACACCATGCTGCGCGTCGGCAATCTCGATCGCTCAATCGAGTTCTACACAAAAGTATTGGGCATGCGCGTGCTGCGTAGTACTGAATATCCAACCGGCCGCTTCACCAATACCTTCGTTGGCTA
>CAMCWG010000021.1 GCA_945882005.1 Bordetella parapertussis | reverse complement strand
TGAGGTGTATGCCCGCAGCGAGTGACTCAGGGGTCTCGCGCTCAAGCCTCTGCAGCAAGTCATGGTGGCAGCCAAGTCCGGTATAACCAGCGTAACGCACGAAACTCAAGTCGCTCATGACGGCTGAGCTGAGCTTAAAGTTTGCGGGTGGCTTGACTCTCAGCATCTGTAATTGTGTCAGGCTCAGCTGATAGTCTTGAAGATAGCGTTTGGCGATGCCATTAAGCTCTGTTCCGGGGCACAACACAATGCGTTCTGCCTGCATAGTCCCGGCAGAGGTTTGAATCTGCGGTAGCGTAAAGTCGAGCACTTCACAGTTGTACAGGAAATCAACACCTAAGCTTTCGGCTAGCCAAGAGGCAATTTGGGGGATGGCATCGCGCGACTCAACACGTAATTCGTGTGGACTGTACATGCCGCCTATACAGGACTCCGTGCGCACAACGCTACACGTTTTGGCGATTACATCTTGTGTGAGCAAGGTGCAATCCTCGCCCATATGTGTGTCTTTGAATGCTTCAAGCAGCGTTAATGCTTCGGGGCGCTGCGCGACAAGGGTTAAGCCTTCATGGCAGATCGGGATCTGGGCGAGCTGAGCAATTTCTTCCCATAAATCGCGCGAGCGCCTGGCGCGGCGCCACGTATCGCCGTCGCGCTGACCCGTTACGGTGATGAAGCCAAAGTTTCTAATCGAGGCTCCCACGCAGCGTGGATCTCTGTCCAGAACCACAACACTCAGCCCAGACCTTGCGGCGAGCCAAGCGTGGCCGAGGCCCACTATTCCGGCACCAACAACCGCCAGATCATACTTTTTGGAGTTCATGCTGAGGGGATAATTCAATGAAGTTACGTCCGCGCTTTGTGTGTAAGGCGCATGCGATGCGTCGTTCGGTCTCAACGCTGTGGTCATCTAGAGCGACAGTCACGCAGCCCAGATTGTTTAGCCAGGCTGCTAGCTCGTGTTCGTCCGAAATGATCGGTTGCATGGCTGCCCGCAAAAATATCTCCATCTCTTCCGAACTTTGACTTGCCAACTGATACACCTTAGGTAGCCAGCGACCACAGGCTTGTCCGTGTGATAGTCCAAGCCTTGTTGTGTCGTCGTAAGAGAGCGCGTGCACTAGTGCTGTTTCGGTCAATGCCATCGCTTGCCCAGCCCAGAGTGCAGCATTGGCCATCTCGGTGCGCAGCGTTACATCCTCTGGTGAGTCTTTGATCTGAGGAAGCACCTTGACGATTTGTTGCGCTGCTGACATGGCATAGGCGAATGCCTTGGGAATGCGGTTGCGATTCCAGATTGTCTCAAGCGCATGAGATAAGGCGTCAATACCACTGTCTCGGGTAACGGTCCAAGGTGATGTCAATGCTAGTTCTGGGTCAATAACAGCCCAGTCAGCGACGATGGCAGGTCCAAACAGAGAGTGCTTTGTCTTATTCTCAATGTCCCAAATCGTAGCAGTCGGAGACACTTCGCTACCGGTTCCTGCGGTTGTCGGCATCAAAATCACAGAGCAGGATTCAAACTCATCCATCTCAATCTTGCGATCCAATGCCAACGTGATTGAAGTACGCGCAGGTAGATTTAGGCGTAATGATTTTGCCAGATCGAGGGTGCTACCACCTCCGATCGCCACAATAATAGGTAGGTCGCGCTGGGTGTGAATGCCCCAAAATCTGTCTCTGAGAGTATCGGCAAGTGCAATAGTTGGCAGCCCGTCCGGGCAGCGGATCACTTCCAGAAGATTCGACCCAAGAAGGCTACGCAGTTCCTCTACTAGAGAGTTCGGCGCATGATGGTATGTCAAGACAACGACAGGGTGCTGCTTGACAAGTTCTGGAAGTATTCGTCGAGCGCCAGCATGAAGAACAATCTCTGGTTTTGTTGGCATCAGGTAACCTGCTTGCGGAGATAGGCCGAGATGACATCGATAATCGTGACCGAAGCGATCAAAATCAGTAGTACAGCGCAGGTCTGTGCATACTGAAAACTGCGAATGACCTCATATAGGATCACGCCGATCCCGCCAGCTCCAACCATTCCGACCACTGAAGCAGAACGCACGTTTGATTCGAAGCGATACAAGCAGAATGAAATCCACATCGGTAGCACTTGCGGAATGATGCCAAATACAATTTCTGCCAAACGCGATCCACCTGCGGCACGAATCCCTTCGACTGGTCGAGGATCAATGGCCTCGACCGCTTCTGAAAACAGCTTCGTCAACGTTCCGGTTGTATGCACGAACAGTGCGAGAACGCCTGCGAACGGGCCAAGTCCCACCGCAACAATGAACAGTAGGGCGAATACCATCTCGTTGACGGCGCGCAGTGCGTCCATCAGGCGTCTAGCTGGTTGATAGATCACAGGGCTGACGACATTGGATGCACACAGAAATCCCAAGGGAATGGATGCGGCAATCGCCAACAGTGTGCCCCACAGAGCGATATGGATCGTAACGATCATCTCTTTGATGTAGATGCGCCAATCCATAAAATTAGGTGGAAAAAAGTCACGCGCAAGCGTGACGATATTTCCGGAGTGTTGTACCAAATCCAGGGGACGAATTTCGGCCCCCTGCCACGCCCAGCCTGCGACAATAATTGCGACAACCCAGCCTGCGTAGTACGCAAGCCCGGGGCGGCTAGACTGTGCGTGCGCTCGAATTCTTTCGAGCGCGTCGATTTGGTAGGTCGAGCTCATTATTGAAGTTTTGCGAGTGCTTGATCAATTTCAGCAAGTTTCGCTTTGCGCTCTGCGTCGCTTAGACCTTGCGCCGTTTCAAACTTAACGCGATCTTTGAAGAGTTCAAGTTGACGGATCGGCTTGAGTTGATCATTTGTCGATGGTCTGAAGCCACCGTAGTTGTAGATGTTTTTCAGAATCAACTTTTCAGCTTCATCTGTCTTTGCGTAATTCAAGACAAAAGTGCGGATTTTCTCTTTGATCGCAGGATCAAGATCTTTGCGCCAAACGAATGGATCGCTAGGAATGAGTGGGCTCTTCCAGATAATGCGCAGTTGGTCATACAGATCCGGACGCGTCGTCTTCAGGCGACCCATATCTTCGGTGTTGTTTGTTGCCACATCAAGTTGTTTGGCGAGCACAGCTTGAATGTTGGCGCCATGGCTACCATTGCGCACAGTCTTAAAGACCGCACGCGGATCGACTTTGCGCTCTGCGAAAACATAATAGGTTGGAACTAAGAAGCCAGAGGTGGAGTTAGGATCGCCGATACCAAAGTTAACAGCCTTGGAGTTCTTAAATACGTCGTCCAGGTTCTTGTAAGGCGAATCTTTGTGCGTAATGAGGAGAGCCTCGTAGCCAAAGGTACCGTCTGCATACATCAACTGCGCGAAGATTTCGCCATTCGCGCGATCGACAGCCTCCATCGCTGCTTTGTTGCCGTACCAGGCAACTTGCACTTTATTGAAGCGCATCGCCTCAATCACGCCAGCGTAGTCTGTTGCGTAAAAGGACTTGACCGTTAAGCCAGTTTTCTTCTCCATGTCTTTAAAGAATGGCTCCCACTTTTCGCGCTGTGCAGAAGCCGAGTCGGTGGCGATAATGCCAAAGGATACCTCTTGTGCAAGAGCGACAACGCTGCTGACAGCAAGACAGGCGCTAAGCACTAGTTGTTTGAGTTTCATATTTCTCTCCGGTTAATAGATCTAGGCACTAACAAGCGACATTTTTTTTTCACTGTGGTGGTACGGCGCCGGGGCCTCGTCCGTCAGTAGCTCTTGGGCATCTGCGCCATAAAGATGTTTAAGGCGGTACTCGGTAAGGTCTGAGATGGGGCCATCAAAGACTAGTTTTCCTCGACTCATGCCTAAGGCGCGCTGGCAGTAGGTTCGAGCGATCGAAATTTGGTGCAAACTCACCACTAAGGTCATGCCCAAATCTTTCGTGAGCCCAAAAAGAACATCCATGACTTTTCGTGCAGACTCTGGGTCAAGCGACGCAACAGGTTCGTCAGCCAACAATACTTTTGCACCCTTAAGCAGTGCGCGTGCTACGGCAACGCGCTGCTGCTGGCCCCCCGAGAGTGTTGAGGCCCGTTGATAGGCTTGCGGCCCTAGCCCCACCATGTCTAGGCACTCTAAGGCCTGCACCCGTTCCGCCTCTGTAAAACGGCGTAACAACACATCCAACGCACTTTTAGTATGCAGGCAACCGATTAGTACATTGGTTAATACATCAAGCTGCCCAACCAAATTGAATTGCTGGAAGATTACGCCTGTTACCTTTCGGGTCTCGGCGATCTCATGACCAAAGCGATCGCTCTGAAGCGCAAGCTTCGATCCGATCGTGATGTGCCCGCTGTTAGCATCCATACGCGCCAAGCCACACAGCATGCGAATAAGTGTCGACTTCCCAGATCCAGATGCGCCTAGCAGTGCGACGCACTCGCCGGCAGCGATAGAGAACGAAACATTATCGAGTGCTTTAAATTGGCTCTGTTGCCCTTTCGATGAGGCAGGAAACGTTTTCGAAACGTTTTGGACAGCAATCATGTTCGTTGCGTTTTGCCGTGAATTTGATTGGATTGAGCTCATACAAACCACTTTAAACGTGAATTGTTACAACTCGATGAATGCTTGATATTGGTGTTCTGCGTCGCTAAATCGCAACTACTGGATCATTAATTTCAGATTGCTGGACTGCACTACGATAGGGCCAGTGAATGACTTTTAGCTCGCCTTCATATGTTTCGACGATTGCCGACAGGCTCTCGACCCAATCGCCATCGTTGCAATACAGAATCCCATTGATGTCGCGTATCTCGGGTCGATGAATATGCCCACAAAGCACACCGTCATAGCCGCGCCGTCTAGCTTCGTCCGTTAGGACAGTTTCAAACTCAGTGATAAAAGAGACGGCATTCTTTACCTTGTGCTTTAAGTACTGTGATAAAGACCAGTATGACAGCCCAAGCTTATGGCGGGCGTGATTGAACGAGTTGTTCAATCTTAGGATGAGCGAGTAGAGGGAGTCGCCTAGATAGGCCAGCCACTTAGCGTGCTGAATAATCCCATCAAAGAGATCCCCATGTGTGATCCATAGACGTCGTCCGTCTAAAAGTTCGTGTGTGGCCTCATCAAGAATCTCGATATCTCCAAAGGCCATACCCAAGAACTGACGAAGTACCTCATCATGGTTCCCCGCGATGTAGGTGACGTGGGTTCCCTTCCTCGATTTACGAAGGATCTTTTGGACAACATCGTTATGACTTTGGCGCCAATACCACCCTTTCTTTAATTGCCAGCCGTCAATAATATCGCCAACTAGGTACAGTTTGTCTGACTCATTCCACTTTAAAAAGTCTAGAAGATATTCTGCTTTACACCCTGGTGTGCCGAGGTGGATGTCTGAAATCCAGATAGCGCGATATTTCTCTGGACTTTGCTCTGGAATGAAATACTCGGGAGGCGGCATATGTATCGGGTTCCTGAATCGGCTAATCGTGTTTTGCGCTGTTGATTTGAACCAGCGAGCGAAAAATTTCTTCTGTACGCGAAAGGATGATGCTCCAGCTATTTTTTAAGGCGGTCTCTCGCGCAAGAGACCGCATTTGCCCTCGGTGTGTGGCATCGCGAGCTATCTCCTGTGCGGCAGCAATAAATCCGGCCTCATCGTTTGGCGTCAACAGCACCCCGTTCTGCGAGTGGATGATGAGCTGACCAGCAGCTGCATGGTCGTAGGCTACGACGCACAGACCGCTCGCCATCGCTTCGAGCGTCACGTTGCCGAAGGTTTCTGTTAGGCTTGGGAATACAAACACGTCCGCGCTTGCGTAATGCTCTGCGAGATCTTTCCCTCGTTTAGTTCCGGTAAAAATAGCGTCTGGGCAAAGGCGTTGCAGCGCAAATGTTTCCGGTCCATCACCGACGAAGATGAGTTTGACGTTTGCGCCAGACTGTTTAAGCCGACTATAGGCGTTGACAACGACACTCAGATTTTTCTCAACGGCAAGGCGTCCGACAGACAGTAAAACAACTGTGTCGGGACTCGCGCCCCAAGATTCACGCAAATTATTGTTTCGGTGAACCGGGGAAAACTTTTCTGTGTCGACGCCGCGCGGTACAACGATTAGACGCTCAAACCCACCCACCACAAGTTCATCTTTTAAGCGTTGTGTCGGTACCATTGTGCAGCGTGCTGCGTTGTGAAATTTGCGTAGGTAGGAAACAATCGTACTTTTAAGCCACCCCAGCCCGTATAGCTGGCTATATGCGTGAAAGTTTGTCCTGAAGTCTGAACTCACTGGTATGCCAAGCTTGTGCGCGGCACGAGCCGCTGACCAGCCGAGTGGCCCTTGTGTTGCGATATGGATAAGATCAGGGCGTCTGTCTGTCCATAGCTTACGCAAACTGCCCAAGGCGGGAAGGCCCATTCTGAGTTGCTTGTACATGGGGATCGGGGCGCCGCGAACGAGCAACTCGCCAGGATTTGTATGATGTATATCCTCCTCTCGGCGTCTCGGTCGAATAAGTGTGATCTCATGACCACGCTCACGCAGTCCGGTCACAACGATCGAAATCGTGTGGGCAACACCGTTTATGTCTGGAGGGTAAGTCTCTGTTACCACAGCCACGCGAAGGCTAGGCTTGTCTGGAACAATGCGCTCTACTTCTATGGAAAGCGGTGCTTTCATTGCTGACCTATGTACACAGGATGTTAGCAATGTACCGAGCCATTATGGCGATTCGATGACAGCATGCGGATTTTTTTTGACACTAAAACTTAATGTCTCTGTCACAAAACCTTAATCATTTCATCGTGTTCATCTGAAATAATTCGTCCATCAGATTAGGTCACTCATTCAGACCATCTAAATTTGAACATAGGACATCAGATGAAAGAGTTGCTAAAGACTTTAAGTGTGCAGAGGTGGGATGATCATCGCTACTATCACCATAGCCGGATCAATCAGAGCCTTCACTTTGTGAGCGCAGTTTCGTTTTTAATTTCTTATGTGCTGTTGTTTATCAACCCAGTTGCAGCTTCTTTTGTTGCTTGGTTAGTCGCAATGACAACACGACAGTCTGGTCATTTTTTCTTCGAACCTAAAGGGTATGACCACGTGAACCAAGCGACGCATGAGCACAAAGAAGAGATCAAAGTCGGCTACAACTTACATCGCAAGATTGTCTTGCTGTCCATTTGGGCAGCGATTCCGGTTGTTGCGTACTTTGCACCCCAGTATGTAACCTGGATGGTGCCGGAAGCCTATGAAGATACATTCTTGCGCTTGGTCGGCATGTCTTGGCTGGTGCTTGGTGTTGCTGGTCTTTTATTTCGCGTTGGACAGCTATGCATTCGTGATAGCGCTCAAGCAGCGTTTGCGTGGGCGATTAAGATCATTACGGACCCGTTACATGACATTAAACTGTACTACCGCTCGCCACTGTATCTGCTGCGTGGCGAGCTGATCGATCCAATGCCTCACATACGTCATTCAAAATAATGCGTTAGGCTCTGGATAATTTATGTGTAATTAATTCTTTTACAAGTTGACGCTGAATGGTCTGGTTTGTTTGACCGTTCGGTGTCCACCACCAAGCGTCTTCATGCATTTTCTGAGCGGCCTGCACAAAACGCGTAACAAACAACTCAAAATCAGCGTCGCTAAAATTCAAGCTGAAAATCATCCTTCCTGTTCCTACCCAGCTCAACGCGATGCCCTCGCGTCTGAGGTAGAACTGAAGCATCCAGTTGTAACGGCTTGGGCAGGTGTACAGCACCGTCCAAACTGTCGACATCGCTTCGATGCGGACTGGCAAGTTGGCTTGAGCCAATCGTTCATTCAAGAGTGTTGCGCGACGCGTCCAGGTGTCATCCAGCGTGGTGTACAACGTCAGCGCGGGCTCGGACGCTATACGGTCGAGAAACGCACTCATCGCTCCCATGACATACGGGTTCGCGTTGAATGTTCCACGGGCAAAGCACAAATCGGCGGGCTTGGCCTCCTTATACCGTTTCATCAGAGCGTGAGAGCCACACACCACGCCAATTGGAAGACCTCCGCCAAGAGTTTTCCCGTAGGTAACGAGATCGGCGTTTATGCCAAAGTACTCTTGTGCACCGCCTCGGGCCAGACGAAAACCAAGGAACACCTCATCCATAATCAGCACGATCCCGCGCGCTGTGCAGACTTCGCGCAACGCTTGAAGCCATTTGGTATAGGCGGCTCGATCGAAGTGCGCGCGACGGCTAGCACTCAAGAGTGTGGAGTCGGTTGGTGCGCTCTGATTAGGATGCATCGCCTGAATCGGATTCACCAACACACAGGCAATATCCTTCCTATTGCGCAATACACGCAAGGTGTTTTCATGCATTTCCCGCAGGGTCAAGGTGTGCGGCGAAGGGGGCATGGGATTGCCTGGGCCGGGCTGTACATCGTCCCACCAACCATGATAAGCCGCAGTGAACCGCACCACTTTGTTTTTCCCAGTGCTGTAGCGTGCGACGCGCACAGCCTGCATGACCGCTTCGGTCCCAGACATGTGAAACGAGACCTCGTCTTTGCCGGAAATCTGACGCAAGCGCTCAACGTTGTCGAGTACACAGGGGTGATAGGAGCCCAAAACGGGACCGAGGCTCTTTACCAACGACACGCCTTCGTCGATGCAATCTTTGTAGAAGTCTTGGCCGAACAGGTTCACGCCATACGAACCGGTGACGTCGATAAAGGTGTTGCCGTCCAGATCGGTGAGGTTTACGCCCTCACTTTCTTTCCAGAAGCTGCCGAGCGTGACGTGCTCCTGCAAATAGGATCGAAACTGGAAGGGGACACGATATTGGCTAATCAATTGCAAGTCCGAGATCATCGGCTTGACCTGTGCCGTGTGGGCAAGCGTTTGAGGCGAGCTGCTCTTGAGATCGCCGCTCAGTTTGAGCAGCGCAGTTTGCCTTCGTTGTGCGACTTCGCTCGGAGCGCCATCAGCGGCCAGCCACTGATCTTTAGCGTAGGAATAGCCTGGGATGCGGCTCGTGATGCGCTTAGCCCATCTAAGGTGCCCACCCAGAGAGGGGGACTTCGCAAGGGACAGCTGAAGGCGTTGCCAAAGTTTGCCGGCGACAACCCAAATTACGATGAGTGCGATGACGATCTGTACCGTCTGCAATGTATCAAAGGAATATTCGTTCATGGAGCCTCGCATTGAAAGCTCCTTTTTATGAAAATTGGATGACTAAATGATGACTTTTAGTAAACAGATTAGAAACATTGTTCTAAATGAGGATATCAATTTTCTTCTGACAAACCGAATTCCGCGCAAGACGGTTACACACTTTATGGGTTGGTTCAGCAAAATTCGCATACCTTTTGTCACCAAGGTATCGATTGGGGTGTGGAGGCTATTTACTGATCTCGATTTGTCTGACGCAAAAAAGATAAAGTTCGACAGTTTGCATGATTGTTTCACCAGAGAGCTTAAAGAAGGGGCTCGAGCCGTAGATGCAGGCCCTCAGGTGCTGGTGAGCCCAAGTGACGCGATTGTCGGTGCGTGTGGGCAGGTAGTCGACGGACAGCTATTTCAGGCGAAGGGGTTCCCCTACACGTTGCGTGATTTGCTGGGTCAAGCGGAAGATGTGAGCGCCTGGCAAGACGGTTGTTTTGTGACTCTGCGGCTGACCTCCGCTATGTACCACCGCTTTCATGCTCCCTACGACGGTGTCATGCGCAAGGTCGTCTATATGTCTGGGGACACGTGGAATGTGAATCCGATTGCGCTCAAGCGTGTTGAAAAACTATTTTGTAAGAATGAACGTGCACTGATCGCAATGAACATCGGAGCGCATGGTCATCCGATCGCGCTCGTACCTGTTGCGGCAATTCTTGTTGCGAGTATTCGCCTGCATGCAATAAACACCTTGTTTTGCGCGAACTATCAGGGTGAAAAGACTATTCACTGTGAACACACGTTCAAGAAGGGGCAGGAGCTAGGGTGGTTTGAGCATGGATCAACGATCATCGTCTTTGCGCCCAAGGGGTTCTCGTTGAGTCCGGGAATCGTGAGTGGCACTGTGCTGCGAATGGGTCAGCCTCTGATGCAGTTACCCGCAAATCAATCGATTTGCGGCGCTGGCGACGCCCCTATTGCGGGGGAATCTCAATGACACGAGGCTTCTATTATGTGATTGGAGCACAAACTTTTTCTGCACTTGCAGATAATGCCTTGTTTATTGCAGCCATCGCACTCATTCAGCAGTTGTCCGGTCCTGACTGGATGGCATCCATCATGAAGTGGTGGGTAGCAGTCGGGTACGTAGTGCTAGCAGCTTACGTCGGAGCGTTTGCAGATACGCATCCGAAAGGCCGAGTGATGCTGTGGACTAATTCGCTGAAAGTTGTTGGGTGTGTATTAATGTATTTTCATGGCGCACTTGGCCTAAGTGCAGGTGGTCAAATAGCGCTAGTTTGTGTTGCTTTTGCAATTGTTGGAGTCGGCGCGGCCGCATACTCACCAGCGAAATACGGCATCATTACTGAAATGCTCCCCCCCGCAGACTTGGTAAAAGGTAATAGTTGGATTGAGGGGATGACGGTCCTTTCTATTATTCTAGGCGCTGTGCTGGGGGGATTTCTGATATCGCCTTCAGTTTCGTCCTGGCTATTGGCACAGCCGATTATTGGGTCCCTCGCCACTTCACCCGCTGAGGCGGCCATTGTTGTGATTGCGCTCTTGTACGCAATTGCAGCATGGATGAATTTTAAGATCCCGGACACAGGCGTGCGTTATCCAAGGCAGTCCTTCAATCCCTTGGCCTTAAATCGTGTCTTTTTTCGCTATGTGGCGATCCTGTGGCGCGATAAGCTTGGACAAATTTCACTTGCAGTCACGACCCTGTTCTGGGGGGCTGGTGCGACCTTGCAGCTTGTGGTGATTGAGTGGGGCAGGGTGCAACTCAACTACCGTTTAGATCAGGCAAGTGTTTTGATGGGCGTGGCTGCTCTTGGCACGATCTTTGGTGCAATTGCGGCATCCAAAGTTAGTATTCAGAGATCGTTGTCGGTGCTACCTGTTGGCGTCGTAATGGGGTTAGTTGTATTGCTCATGCCGCTCGTCGAGTCGACCTGGACGGTGTATGCCTTGTTGTTGTTAATTGGGGGGCTGTCTGGATATTTCGTGGTGCCAATGAATGCCTTACTTCAGCATCGGGGGCATGTTCTGCTTTCAGCGGGGCATTCTATTGCAGTCCAAAACTTTAACGAGCAACTGAATATTCTTGCGATGGTATCGATCTATACAATTTTGCTTTGGTTGGAAATATCAATCAATACAATTATCGTTGCCTTTGGCTTGATGGTAGCCGTGTTGATGTTGGTGATCCTTCGCTGGAACCACCTAAACCATAAACGCTGTCCCCACCTGCTTCATCAAATCGGGGACGCAGGCCACGGTCGGTCCTTGTAGGTCAGGCTGAGCCGTTAGAGGTCAAAACCAAAGTGGCGCCGGTAACGAGCCCCCATGTTGTCTACAGACAGAAGCATGGGGAAGTCCGCGGTGTTGAAGTCCGGATCCCAGGCGGGCGCGCCGCAAATTTGTGCGCCCAGTTTTTGATAGCCTGTTAAGAGTGCTGGTGCTTTTGCTGGTAAAGCGCTGTCCAGTTGTTCAACTGGGTAGCGATTATGCGGGGTCACGCGGATTGCACTCGGTTGCATGACTGCTTCGCGCACATCGCGCCAGACTTTTGCTGCAGTGACGCCATCGTCGCGCAGGCTGACGCTTGCACATCCAAAAACGTGTTGGTGGTTGCCGCGTTTTAGTATTTCGGCCAGCCCTGACCAAAGCATCATCAATGCACCCCCTTGGCGATAGGACTCGTGGATGCATGCTCTTCCGAACTCGACAAGTTGCGCGCGAATGTCCCCCAGTCCAGACAGATCGAATTCGGATTCTGAGTAGTAACCGCCTGCGCGTCTTGCATTTTCTGGGGTGAGTACGCGATATGTTCCGACGATTTCGTCCGTGTCGAGGTCTTGCACCATCAAATGGTCGCACCAGCGATCGAAGGCGTCGCTGTCTACGCCGGGGGCATTTGAATGGAAGGCTGCGCCATATTCACTCTTGAAGGTTTCGTAGCGCAGTCGCTGAATGAGATCTAGCTCTTGTGTGGTTTGAGCTAGCCCGACCACTAAGCCGCTTCGAGTGGTCGTTGGGCTGGGAGGATTGATAAAACTTGAGTCGCTTCGTACAAGTTCAAGCATCGCTTCAGTCTCCTGTGATGCCCGGTATTGTGAGAAGAGTATGTTTCAAAAAAGTGACGATTTAATGAAAGATTTGTGATTTTTTAGTGGAACTTTTATATTTTTTTGTCATGCCCTCGTCACATGATTTTGTTGCAATATTTTTTTTTCAAAAGGATGCTGCCATGTCACGTGATTCAGATGATCAGAAAGTCAATTTCTCTGGAAATACTTGTTTTCAAGAGGTGTTATCCCTTGCGATTGAAAGTCGTGGACGTAGAAATATCATCAAGGGTGGATTTGGCTTGGCTACTCTTGCGGCGCTTCCAGTGCTGGCTCAGCCTTCCAGAGCCACTTCGCAAGCCTTGCCGACCGCACTGTCTTTTCCCTCGGTGGGCAAAAGTCTGCTTGACCAAGTGAGCCTTCCCCCAGGCTATCGGTTTACCATCTTGCATGCCTCAGGCGATCCAATCGACACGACGGTACCTGCGTACTCGAATAACGGGTCAGAGAAGGACGACTGGGCGCATCGGATTGGTGACCACCACGACGGGATGGATATCTATTACATCGATGAGGCTGGTCGCTATACGCCAACTGCTACTTCCAAGGCGGTGCTATGTGTAAACCATGAAAGCTCTGCCGACTCACACTTTTTGCATCCAACCGGACAGACGTCAAACGGACAGTCGCGTAAAAAATTTGATCAGTTTGGTAAGTGGGATTTAGGCGCACGTCCAGAGCTTGAGGTCCTGAAGGAAATTAATCTACATGGCGTTTCAATCGTCGAGCTACAACAGACCGACAAGGGCTTCTCTTACAAGGTAGACTCCAAGCTGAATCGTCGCATTACCGCCCAGACACCGATGAGGATTGGGGGCGCGCGTGAGCATTTGACGGATATTCAAAAAATGATGCGGACGGCCTTCGATCCCTCAGGCTCAACTTCACGTGGCACGCTTAATAACTGCGGGCATGGCAAGACCCCCTGGGGTACGTACCTCGCTTGTGAGGAAAATTGGGCACGCTATTTTCAAATTGCGCCCGGAACGAATCCTGGTGATGCGAATCACGTTGCTTCGCTCAAGCGTTATGGCGTCGCCTCCGCGCCTCTAGATCCAAAAGCGACCAAGGCCTTTAGCCAAGGCTGGCATACGGTTTCGGGCACTGACACACGTTTCGCTCGCTGGAACCTTGCAGTCTTGGGTTCCGAGCCGACAGCTGACTTCCGTAACGAAGCGTATACCTTTGGCTTTAACGTTGAAATTGATCCGCTCAGCCCATCGGCGACGCCTGTCAAGCGTGTCTCCATGGGAAGGTTTGCGCATGAGGCCGCCGTATGTGGAATGCCGACTGAAGGAAAGCCATTGGCGTTTTACATGGGTTGCGACTCTGTTAACGAATACATCTACAAGTTTGTCAGCAAAGCGCTCTGGGATCCCAAAGACGTCGGTGGCGGCTTGGCCGCTGGTGATAAGTACCTAAACGAAGGCGCTTTATATGTTGCGCGTTTTGATGCAGACGGTACAGGACAGTGGCTTGAGCTTTCTTTTACCCAGCCAGCAATCGCTAACTTTTCGAGGTACCGCTTTGCTAATCAAGCGGATGTCTGGGTGAATGCGCGTTTAGCCGCGGATGCGGTTGGCGCAACCCCGATGGATCGGCCAGAATGGGGCGCTGTTAATCAAGCAAATGGTGAAATTTATTTTGCGTTGACCAATAACAACGTAGCAAGCCGTACGCCTGCAAAAGTCAATGCTGCGAATCCACGCAGCTACGCGGATGTCGACGGTCGCAAAGGGATGGGCAACCCCAATGGGCACATTATTCGCTTTCGTGAAGAAAGCGGGCTCTCAACGGCAGCCAAATTCGCCTGGGATATCTTTTTGTTCGGCGCAGAGGATGATGCTGGAGCTGCAAACATCTCGGGCTTGACCGCGGCGAACGCCTTTTCGTCGCCCGATGGCTTGTGGTTCAGCAAGGCGACGGGTATTTGCTGGATCCAGACCGACGACGGTGCGATGACCGACGAAACAAATTGCATGATGCTGGCGGCGATTCCAGGCAAAGTAGGGGACGGTGGCAAGCGCATGGTCGAAAATAAGCTCACGATTGCTGGGATTGAGCAAGCGGGGACTCAGGAGACCTTTATCGGCGCGACGCTTGGTGAGGGGCGCCTAAAGCGGTTTTTGGTCGCGCCGAAGGGGGCCGAGGTGACCGGCGTGACTGAAACGCCCGATGGGAAGACTTTATTTGTGAATATCCAGCACCCCGGTGAGAAAACACCTGCTCTAGCCGATTCTGAGGCGTTTAAACTGGAAAGCAGCTGGCCTGGCAATGCGGGCTACGGAAAGCCAGGGCGCCCAAGGTCCGCTACCATTGTTATTACCAGGGAGGATGGTGGTTTAATCGGTTTGTAAGTTGATGCGGGTCGATTTTGACCGTAATCAAAATGAAATATTCTGTCGTTAAGGTAGCGTCTAGATAAAGACGCTACGTTTTTTAGATTACGGGCTTCAAATGCCCATTGGAATCGATATGCCTGATAAACACATCTCCTCTCAGTTCGATATGGAACTGAATGCACTGTGCAGCAGCTTGCTCGAGATGGGTGGCCTTGTTGAGTCGCAAACACAAGATGCTATGGCTGCTTTTGCCAACATGGATCTTGCCGGTTGCGAAGCTGTGATTGATCGCGAAAAGTTGATCAATACAAAAGAGATCGAAATCGACTCGGCTTGTACCGAGATCATCGCTAAGCGACAGCCGACCGCTAGAGACCTTAGACTGGTTATGGCCGTTTCGAAAGCGACCACCAACCTAGAACGGGCTGGCGACGAGGCAGAGAAAATCGCCAAGCGCACGCGACGCATCATCCGTAATGGCGTCGAACACAATATCAACGTTTCAGAAATTATCATTTCTGGACAAATGGCAGTCGCGCAGCTGCGCCAGAGCTTGGACGCTTTTGCGCGGCAGGATGCTGCAGCAGCGGCTGCTATCGTTCTCGAGGATCAGCATATTGATGATGAGTTTCGCGCCTTCGTGCGTAAGTTGACATCCTATCTGGCTGAGGATCCGCAAACGATCGCGACCGGCTTGGATGTGCTTACTATCGCGAAGTCGATTGAGCGTATTGGTGATCACGCCAAAAATATCGCAGAGTTCATTATGTATGTCGTAGGTGGTGACGATCTGCGACACAGCCCAAAGAGCACCTTAATGCAGCGCGCAACGGAATAAGGATTGGTTCATGAGCCAACGAATTCTGATTGTTGAAGACGAACCCTCGATATCCGAACTGATTGCGATCAACTTGCTCCACGGCGATTACGTTGTTGATCGCGCATTTCAGGCCGACGAAGCGACGCATTTGATGCGTCAGACGATGCCTGATCTCATCATTCTCGATTGGATGCTGCCGGGGAAATCGGGTGTGCAGTTTGCTAAAGAGCTGCGCGCCAATGAAAAAGCGGCGATGGTTCCGATTTTGATGCTCACAGCAAAAAGCGAAGAGGCGGATAAAGTTTTAGGGTTAGACTCGGGCGCGGACGACTACATGACCAAGCCCTTCTCTACAAAAGAGCTCATGGCGCGCGTCAAAGCCCTCTTGCGACGCCACAGTCGTGCACCGTCACAAGACGAGTTGATGGTACTTGGCGCGATGCGTCTTGACCCCGTGACGCATCGTGTGACGGCAGAGTGGCCGAACTCGACCCGGCGCGAAATCGTAGTGGGCCCGACTGAGTTTCGTTTGTTGCAGTTCTTGATGAGCGCGCCCGAGCGCGTGCATTCCCGCGCCCAATTGCTAGATCAGGTTTGGGGCAATGAGGTGTTTATCGAAGAGCGTACGGTAGATGTGCACATTCGTAGACTGAGAGTGGCACTGGCGGTCGCGAAGTGCGATGCCTACATTGAAACTGTTCGTGGAGTCGGTTATCGTGCAACGAGAACGCCAAGTCCCGTTACTGACGGCGATAGGTCTTAGCCACAGTCGCTCGGAGCTTTTTAATTGATGTCGGCATGTGCTGGGCGATTTGTTCTTAGTATTCTTGTCTCTTTTGCGTCCGCGCTTCTAGGGCAATATTGGTTTGGCGCATGGGGAGCATACTCGCTAGGCGGGCTTGCGCTGGCAATCCCGCTAGGCTACTCCTACTACAACTTACATCGCTTACAGGAGAGCGCGTCCACCACGGATAGTCCTCCGTTAAACGCTTTCGGTACCTGGGGTCAGGTATTTGCTCAGCGCCAACGTATGCTCTCCGAGATGCGCGATCGGGTTCACGCGATTGAACAGCAACATGATCGTTTCATCCAAGGTTTTCAGGCATCTCCCAATGGTGTCATCATGCTTGACGCGCATAATCAGGTCGAGTGGTGTAACTCAAGCGCAGAGAGATTTTTTGGCCTCGACTTTAGGAGGGATGCTAAACAGTGCATCTCGAACTTAGTTCGCCACCCAGCCTTCGTTGGGTACTTGAACGCAGCGGATTTTGAGAATCCCATCGTGATTGAGCGGATGGGCATCACTGCGGCTCTCACGATTGTTGTGCAAGTGTTCCCTTTTGCAGACGATCAGTCTCTGCTGCTAGCACAAGACATCACTGAGTTGCAGCGCACGGAAGCGATGCGCAGAGATTTTGTTGCGAACGTCTCGCACGAAATTCGGACTCCGCTAACAGTCATGATCGGATTCCTTGAGACCATGCAATCGATTGAGTTAGCGCCAGATCAACAACAACGATATCTAGACTTAATGATGACGCAGTCGCGGCGGATGAAAAATCTAGTCGAGGACTTGTTGACGCTCGCCAAGCTCGAAGCAAACTCAAAAGTCGCAGCCTCAACGCCTTTTAATGTCGTGGCTGAGATGGGCGCTTTACGCTCAGATGCCGAGGCTTTGTCCAAGGGCAAGCATCACATTGAGTTTTCGGTCGACAGCACTCATCTGTTGATGGGTGAACAACGCGAACTCCAATCAGCATTCGGGAACCTTATTTCGAACGCGATTCGCTATACCCCTGAAGGTGGTGCCATTTCTGTGAAGTGGCTCGTAGGTAAGGACGGCTATGGTGAGTTTGCCGTGACCGATACCGGGCCCGGTATCGATTCTTCCCACTTGGCGCGTTTGACCGAGCGGTTTTACCGTGTGGACGGAAGTCGTTCGCGCGATACGGGCGGCACGGGCTTAGGGCTCGCGATCGTTAAGCACATCGCCACCCGACATCACGCCCAACTACAAATTACCAGCACGCTTGGGAAGGGCAGCACCTTTACGTTGCGCTTTGCCCCCGAGCGGCTGAGTCCCTCGAACGTCTGAGGTTAGGTTGCGCTTGCCGCGGTTAGCCGCAACGCGAATAGAAGACGTCTATCCTTTCTGTTCATGTGCCTAGCCATCGCTAATACACCGAGATCAAGCAAAGGTTCAATTACGACGACGACGCTATAGGCCGCGGCGAAACTCGCAAGACCTTCCCAATTTGTCGCGTATAGGCCTTGCCCATAGAGTGTCCAGAAAGCAACCCAAGCCACGACGCCACCTTGAAATACAAGGGACAACTTGAGAGTCTGGCGGTAAGACAGATCGACATAGGCTGTGGAGGGTTTAACGATCTGACGGGCAAGCAGGCTCACCGCAAAGAGTGGTAGCAATAAGGACGTTAAGTTCATTCCGAACTGTGGCAGATCCGTTGGCGCAAAAAATATGCCTTGAATCAATAAGCCGAAGGTGAGCCCAAGCGCGGTGGGTGCGGCTCCAAATAATAGGAAGAGCGTGCTTCCCATAATCAGATGCACCTCAGAGACGCCCACCGGATGATGCCAAAGGACCTCAAAGGATAGAAAGACGAGACACGTAGTAATCAGTGTGCGCGTGACGAGGGCCGATACGCCATCAGAGCGTAGGGTGTCGATAATTACTTTGACCGTCAGGGCGCATGCGACACTTGCAGTCCCAACGCTTAGAAGAATTTTTGCGCCGTCTACGACACCTGGTTCAATATGCATAATCTGGAGGCTCGAAAGTTTTTTGAGGAGATTGCTATCGTGCAAGACGAACAAAGTATCGCGGGGGCGGGGTTGGGTCAACTTGCCGTGCTTAATTTGGTTTAAGCTCAGGGTAAACGCTAATAATGTAAAGTGTGTCTAACCCCTAGCATCGGCTTAATCCGTTTTTAAGAGTGTATCGAGTGTCTGCAAGCATCGTTCCAATTAGGCGTCTCCATCTCGGCAAATGGTTTTTGCAGACATTTGTGTTCGTGGTGTACGCAATTATGTTGTGTCCGCTGATCTTCGTTATTTGGTTGAGCTTTTTCAAGGACTCCATTCTGTATTTTCCACCGTCTGGTTACACGTTATCGTGGTACCACAACGCGTGGCAGAATCAAACTTTTATTAATGGGTTCCTGTTCAGCCTACAGTTAGCGATTGTGTCAGCACTGATTGGGGTCTCAATGGGCGTTGTAGCGGCATTAGGCTTAATTCGATATCGCTTCAATGGCGCAAAATATGTGAACACGCTTTTGTTGTCACCATTGTTAATGCCGGGAATCGTCGCAGGCATCGCAATTTATTTGTTCTACCTTAGAACCGAGAATTTTCTGGATCAAGACATTGTGGGTACGCTAGGTGGTTTGGTGTTGGCGCATATT
>CAMCWG010000020.1 GCA_945882005.1 Bordetella parapertussis | reverse complement strand
AGACTGTGTTTGTTCCACCAACGTTCACTCGTAGTCGCCCACCTTGAATTGCACCACCGATATGATCAATACACTGAAGTACGCCCAGCGCCTTGAAGCCGCAGGATTTTCTAGAAGCCAAGCTGAGGCTCAAGCTCTTGTCATCCAGGATGCCTTCGATGACTCGATGCAGCCGTTTGCAACGAAAGCTGACTTGACAATCGTTACAACAAAACTAGAAGCAAAAATAGATCACGTTGAGCTAACTTTGGGCTCGTCCATCAAAGAACTGCAGTCAGATATGCGCACGGTTAAGTGGGTTCTCGGGCTGATGGTCCCGGCTCTCATTACTTTACTCATCCCTGCAATTCAATCAATCTATCTGCAATTGCACACGAACTAGACAACATGTCGCTCAACCATCCTCATTTGCGCTGGCACGACGGTAATGCCGTGACCTTGCTCGAAAACGGGCAGGAGCTTTTCCCGGCACTGTGCGAGGCGTTTGATGCGGCGCATACCAGCATCCACCTAGAGACGTATATTTTTCGGCTCGACGCTGCGGGAGTAAAGGTGCTCGATCATTTAAAGCGCGCAGCCGAGCGCGGCGTGAAAGTGCGCGTGGTTCTTGATGGATACGGCAGCGCACGCGACGATCGCACAATCCAATCAATCTTGCGGGCGGTTGGTGCACAGTGCCGCATTTACCGGCCTGAACCCAAGTATTTAAGTTATCAGTCTTTTGATTTTCTGCGGCTGCGCCGCATGCATCGTAAGACTACTCTTGTGGATAGCCATCTCGCCTTCATTGGCGGTATCAATATCGAAGATGATTACTCTGGCTTGTCTGAGGAGGAGCTGGCCGCAAGTCGAGAACCGAAGGAACCGCGTTTTGACTATGCCGTGCGTCTAACGGGCCCGCTTGCACTCGAACTGATGCGAGCCCAGGATTTGCTCTGGCTGCAAATTGGCTGGCCCTTGTCTAACGAGGCCTTGTACGACGATGCGTCAATCAAAGCGCCAGTCACACTTAAACAATGGAAGCACCGACACGTGCGTCGTTTGCGGCTGAGGCTGCTGCGCTTTAAACACGCAGCGTACGCACGCAACCGCCTACCCCATGCACATGCCGGCACGATGCGCGCAGCGCTGGTACTACGCGACAATCTTCGTTACCGCCGAGCAATTGAGGCGGCCTATTTTGCGCATATCGCGACAGCACAGCATGAGATTGTCATCGCCAATGCCTATTTCTTACCGGGGTTGAAACTACGTCATGCCTTGATCGACGCGGCAGCGCGCGGCGTGCGCGTGCGCTTGCTGTTGCAAGGCAAGATCGAATACCGCATGCAGTATCACGCGACGCGCTGGATTTATCAGCAGTTTTTAAGAAGCGGTATTGAGATCTATGAATACTTACCAAGCTACTTGCACGCCAAGGTGGCTGTGATTGATGGCGTGTCGGTGGTGGGCTCATCTAATCTGGATCCATTTAGTTTGTTACTCGCGCGCGAAACAAACATTGTGATCGATGATGCCGAGTTTACTGCCACCTTGACGCAGTCCCTTGAGCGAGCCTTCACGCAAGGCAGCCAGATTGTTGAACCCTCGCTCTATCACGAGCGCTCAATACTCGCACGCGCGCTCGACGCTTGTGCCTATATCTTGCTGCGTGTTGGTGTAGCGCTATCCGGTAAAGGCGCGCAGTATTAATTGCTACGGCAACTCGAGCTCTGCAAGAATCGGCGCATGATCCGATAACTGCGACCAAGGCCGTCCTCGCAACACTTTAGCGCTGCGCACAGCAAAGCCGCGCTGATAAATACGATCGAGCCTCAGCCAGGGAAACGCTGACGGAAAGGTGCGTGGTGGTGGCAGCGGGCTTTGTGCACCCTGCGTTGAGAGCTGATTCATCCGCAAATTTTGACGACGAAAAATACCTGCACGGATTTCTTCTGCGGAATCACCACGCCACACACCGCGTAACTGATGCATGGACTCTTTAAACCGCGGCAACACACCTTGCGTACGCGGGGCATGAGCGAACACTTCGTACACACCAAGCTGCTCCACAAAGAGTGGCGCGAGTCTATCTTTCCAGTCATTGAAGTCGCCGGCAATCAGCATCGGAGCACCTTCGGGCACCATGCGCTTAATGCGCTCGGCCATCACTTCAATCTGCCGAGTTCGCCCCCCCGCAAACAAACCCAGATGCACGACGAAACAATGGACTTCGCGCCCACCTACATCGATCACACCGTGCAGCAGTCCACGTTGTTCAAGCTTATGGTCAGAGATGTCCTGATTCTCAAAATTCAGAATCGGGTGACGTGACAACAAGGCGTTGCCGTGGTCGGTTGTGCTACGGATGGCGTTGCAACCATAAGCAAAGTCCATGTGCAGGGCTGCGGCGAGGGACTCGTGCTGTGCAGTCAGCCTGGCGTTCTTATCGTTACGTCCCTGAACTTCTTGCAAGAACAACAAGTCAGGTCGCAAGCCATGCAGGCCAAGACGCAGCGCACTCATCGAATCGCGTCCGGCGAGCGAACGTCCTTTGTGAATGTTGTAGCTGACGACACGAACGAGTGACATGGGGGTCAGGACGAATCGTGAGATCCGCCCTGCCTGTGCGCTTAAGGCTGTTTGATTTCTGCTTGACGCAAACGGATATGCAGTTCGCGCAATTGCTTCTCGTCGACAGGCGATGGGGCCTGGGTCAACAAGCATTGCGCACGCTGTGTCTTGGGGAACGCAATCACGTCACGAATCGATTCAGCACCGGTCATCATCGTGACGATGCGATCGAGACCGAAGGCGATGCCACCGTGAGGAGGCGCACCATACTGCAACGCGTCGAGCAGAAAACCGAACTTGAGTTGGGCTTCTTCAGCATCAATTTTGAGAGCACGGAAGACTTTGCTCTGGACTTCTTCGCGATGGATACGGACAGAACCGCCACCGATTTCCCAACCGTTCAAGACCATGTCGTAGGCTTTGGCAATCGCCTTTGAGGGGTCTGTGCCGAGTAGGTCTTCGTGACCATCTTTGGGGCTGGTGAAGGGGTGGTGTGCTGCCACGTAGCGATCGGCTTCCTCGTCATATTCGAACATAGGGAAGTCAACAACCCACAAGGGCTTCCAGACATCGTCGAACAAGCCGTTTGCACGGCCGAATTCACTGTGGCCGATTTTGACGCGCAAGGCGCCAATCGCATCGTTCACAACTTTGGCACGATCCGCACCAAAGAAAATCAGATCGCCGTCTTGTGCGCCCGTGCGCTTGATCATCTCTGCCAGCGCAGCATCGTGCAAATTCTTCACAATAGGTGATTGCAACCCATCGCGCCCCTTGGCCACTTCGTTGACTTTGATCCAGGCCAAGCCTTTCGCGCCATAGATTGCGACAAACTTGGTGTAGTTGTCGATTTCGCTACGCGAGATCGAACCACCAGCTGGCACACGCAGGGCAACGACACGGCTGCCTTCTGTCGTTGCAGCTTGTGCAAAGACTTTGAAGTCGACGTCTTTCATGACGTCGGTCAGGTCGGTGAACTCTAGCTTGACACGCAGGTCGGGCTTATCGGAACCATACAAACGCATGGCTTCGCTGTAAGGCATGATTGGGAAGGTCTCAGCCAGATCAACATTTTGTACGGCTTTAAACACGTGGCGAATCATCGATTCGAAAATCGCACGGATTTCAGTTTCGTTCAGGAAAGATGTTTCGCAATCAATCTGTGTGAATTCAGGCTGACGATCGGCGCGCAAGTCTTCATCGCGGAAGCACTTAGTGATCTGGTAGTAACGATCAAAGCCCGACACCATCAACATCTGCTTGAACAACTGGGGTGACTGGGGCAATGCAAAGAACTCACCGGCATTGACGCGCGAGGGCACGAGGTAATCGCGCGCACCTTCCGGCGTGCTCTTGGTGAGCATCGGTGTTTCGATGTCAATGAAGCCAAGGTCATCAAGGAACTTACGCACTTCGATCGAGACGCGGTAGCGCAGCATCATGTTGCGCTGCATCTGACCACGCCGCAGATCCAGCACGCGGTGTGTCAGGCGTGTTGTCTCGGACAAGTTCTCGTCGTCGAGCTGGAACGGAGGCGTAACCGATGGATTCAGAATTTCAACTTCACGGCAGAGGATTTCAATCTCACCCGAGGCGAGATCGGAATTCGTAGTGCCGGCTGGGCGCTCACGCACCAGACCTGTCACACGAATACAAAATTCGTTACGCAGCCGCTCGGCAATTGCAAAGCCTTCTGCATTATCTGGATCGAACACGATCTGCGCCAAGCCTGCGCGATCGCGCATGTCGATAAAAATCACGCCGCCATGATCGCGACGGCGATGTACCCAGCCAAAGAGGGTAACGGTTTGACCGAGATGGTCACGACAAACCTGGCCGGTGTAGCAGGTACGCATGCAAACTCCAAAAGATCGAACGAGACAGATCTAACAAAAATTAATCGGATACTGAGACTTCAACAAACTTATTGCTTGGGGATGGCTGGCGCAACAACACCCATGGAAACAATGTACTTCAGCGCTGCATCCACCGACATATTGAGCGGTTTGATGTCGCTACGCGGGACGATCAATAAAAATCCTGCTGTCGGGTTGGGCGTCGTGGGCACGAACACGCTGACATACTCGCCCGCCAAATGGTCGGCAACCTCACCGCTTGACGTGCCGGTCATAAACCCGATGGACCAGCAACCTGCACGCGGGTACTCCACTAACACGGCCTGACGAAACGCCTGCCCGTTGGGCGCCAACAAGGTATCACTGACCTGCTTGACCGAGTTGTAAATCGAGCGCACAAGAGGAATGCGACCCAAGATGCTATCCCAGGCCCGCAAGACGCTACGCCCTAAAAAGTTAGCTGCCAAAATTCCAGTGACAAATAGCACCACCAAGACAACGACCACGCGAAAACCTGGAATGTCACGTCCAAACAGCGCTTGTGGCGACAAGAAACTTGGCACCACGCTTTCAAGTGTGCTGACCAACACGCTCAGCACCCAAACTGTAATAACCACAGGCGCCCAAACGAGCAGTCCTGCGATGAAGTATGTTTTGAAGGCGCGCATGATGTGAGGTGGGCGGTAACTTAAGATGCACTGTTACCCGAGCCGGAGCTCGGGGAGCTGGAAGGGGCGGGTGTGCTGCTGGGGGCAGGCGTGCTTGGAGTGGCGCTTGAATTGCCGGTTGACGCTGTGCTCGATGACGCGCCTGAGCTGCTGGCGGCTGTACTTCCAGACGCTGCGCCTGAGCCAGATTCGGACGACGAAGCTGCGCTGCCGTCACTCGCTGCGGGCTTGGCATCGGCCGCTGTAGTGCCCGGTGCGACCTCGGCCGTTTTAGCGCCGCCGCTGCTGTTGTTACGAAAATCGGTGACATACCAACCCGAGCCCTTGAGCTGAAAACCCGCAGCCGTGACCTGCTTGGCGTAGGTCTCTTGATTGCATTGGGGACAGACGGTTAAAGGCTTGTCGGAAATCTTTCGGAGCACGTCCTCGGCATGGCCACAGGCGGTGCATTTGTAAGCGTAGATTGGCACGGTCTTCTTTGAGGCAGAGAATTCGAGGGAAAGCTTTGTATTTTAACGGCTTTTTGACTCATCCCTTGCCCCGACTCGGCCTGCAAAGCAAGATGGTCAGCCTAAACTAAATATTATTGAGTCAAAGGCCTGCCAAATTGCACGGCAGGCCCTATTGTGGTGCTGTTGCGGTGCTGTTGTCGTGCTTAGGACGCTTTGTCAGCGTCCTTTTTGTGGGGAATCGCCTCGACCCCGGCCCACCCCTCGAACAGGCGAATCATGTTGGTGAAGTCGGCATCGGGTCCAAACTGAGCCTTGCTCATGTTCAACACCTGCCCGACCGCATTACCGATAAAGAGTGGCACGCCTAAATGCTCGGCCTCATCCAGACAAAGGCGCGCATCCTTATAAGACAAAGCATTCGAAAACCCGAAATCAAAGGTGCGCGGCAAAATGTGTTTCGGCACTTTGTCTTGCATGGCGCCGCTTCGACCGCTACTGACGCTGATGATTTCCATCATGGTCTGCGGATCAACTCCGGCTTTGGCGCCGAGTACCAGCATCTCGCAACTAATCGCCATACACGCGACAGACGCGAGGTTGTTGGCAACCTTAATCATTTGCGCTTGCCCTGGCTTGTCACCGCACACAAGGACACGGCCCAGTTCTTTCATCACTGGATCAAGTTCTGCGCGTGCCGCAGCAGGGCCTGCAATCATCAGCGAGAGCGTGCCTTTTTCTGCACCGGCCACTCCACCGCTCACGGGACAATCCACCATCACGATGGGCCGCGCCGCCAAAGCCAAAGCCTGATTGACCTCGGCAGACATCTTGGGGCCTGTTGTAGACAAGTCGACAAAGATTTTGGTGCGCTTGCCATGCACAACGCCATCCGCACCGACCGCGACTTGTTTGACAATGTTTGGCGTTGGAACGCTTGCAAACACGATATCTGCCTGATCGCCCACCTCGCGCGGGTTCTTTGCAGCAACGGCGCCCGCTTTAACAAGTGCCTCGACGGCAGCAGGCACTGGATCGCAAATCGTGACGGCATAGCCTGCCGCGAGCAAGCGCTGCACCATCGGTGCCCCCATGCGGCCAACGCCAACAAAGCCAAGAGCAGGTTTAGTCATATCAATCTCCGGTAATGAGTATTTATTGAACTTTGGCAGGCAGCCATGCAATGAGTTCAGGGAATATGAACATGATGGCAACAAAAATTAGAACGATTCCAACAAACGGTAACGCGCCCGCAGAAATTTCTTTCAACGACACGTTGCCACTGACACCGCGCAAGACAAACAGCACCATCCCGACTGGCGGTGTGATCAAGCCCACCTCAACCATCGTGACCAGATAAATACCAAACCAGATGGGGTCAAGGCCAAGCGCCATCACCACCGGATACGTCACGGGCAAGGTCATCAGAATCATCGAGATTGATTCGACGAACATACCAAGCACGATATAGATCAGTGAAATCAACGCGATCACAACCCACGGCGAAACATTTGCTTCCTTGATTGATTCAACCAGTGTGCGCGGTACTTTCAAATAGTCAAAGACCCAGCTGAGAATCGCCGCACCAACCACGATCAACATAATGAAAGCCGTGACACTTGCGGTTTCAACAGCCGTCGCGTAGAGCATCTTCCAGCTAAAACGTCGGTAGACGATACAAAGAAACGCCGCCATGGCGGCGCCTAAAGCACCGGCCTCAGTGGGTGTAGCGATCCCGGCATACAGCGAACCGAGCACGGCGCCAATCACTGTCAGGAAAGGCAGGATGTTGCCAATCGAGGACATTTTTTCTTGCAAGGTGTAGCGACGTCCGGGCGGTGCTGAGCCTGGGATTGACTTCGACCACACATAGGCGGCCATCATGAACATTCCGGCGAGCAACAGACCGGGCACAATCCCTGCGATAAACAACACGTTGACGGGCGCACCCACTGCACTACCGTAAATAATCATGGGGATACTCGGTGGAATCATGATGCCGAGTGTTGCGCCGGCCGCTGTCACCCCGTACGTTAATTTGGGACTGTAGCCACGCTTGATCATATCGGGACATGCTACCCGCCCGAGCGTAGCTGCTGTGGCAACACTCGAACCAGAGACCGCTGCAAAAATTGCCGACGCACCAACGCTCGCATGTGCCAAGCCACCAGGTGTGCGGCCAAACCACCGCACGAGCGAATCAAACATGCGACTGGTCACTCCGCTTTGCATCAGCAGCGTACTCATCAACACAAACATGGGGACCGCGGTAAGTGTAAAAGAATTCACACTGCTCCATGCGCGCTCAGCGACCGTGAGCAGTTGTGGTTTGGGCAACAACACATACAACCCAATGACGCCCACTACGCCTAAGGCGATCGCGATGCGTACGCCAGCCAACATCAGACCCAAAATAGCTAAGGACAATAAGCCACCAATAGCAAGGATAGGTAGGGTGCGTGCAAACCAGAACAGCAGTGCTAAGCCACCGACCGTCGCAGCCACAGCAAGCGCCATTCGGACGCCACTGACAACACCAATGAGCAAGAGCGTTACAGCACAAATCAACAGCGTGCCCCAATCGAGCCGGGTACCTTGGATCATCACAAGCTGACGACCGCATAACAATAGACCCACGATAAGACCAACGATCAATAGACCGACAGGCCAAGAACGCGCTGCAGTGTGCTGTCGATGAGCGGATAGATTCTCACCAAGCAAAGAAAAGCCAAACAAGACAAATCCGATCAGAATAGGTGTCTCAGGGATCCACTGTGGAGTTGAAAGCAGGCCCCAATCACGCGTGCCATTTACATACTCACCATATACAAACATCCCCGTCTGCCAGCAACAGAACAAGACAAAGAAGATCGCGATCCAGTTGGCAAAGGCTAAAAGATCTTGCTGTCGCTTTTTAGACAGACGATCAACGACAAGCTCAACGTAAATATGGGCCCGCGCCCGCTGCGCTGCTGCCAAACCAAGAAAAGACACAGCAACCAACAAGTAGGTCGCAATCTCGGTGACCCAGGTGGTGGGCTCGTTGAGCACATAGCGAGCAAACACTTCCCAGCAAATGATGCCAGCAATCGCCAACAGGCCCAAGCCGCTCACCATAGCCGAGAATTTGCCAGCCTGATCCGCGAACGCGGCAAGCGCCGGACGTTTCGTCCCATTCTGCATGTCTACCCCTCAAATATTTTTGTGTACGTCAAATCTCTTGTTGGATCCGATCGTTTGTGGTGAACTGAATCAACATAACAATAATTCCATTCAACACCCTAGGAGACTCTTCATGCAAGTGAAAAATGTATTCAGAAAGTCCGCCTTAGCTTTAATGCTGCTTTGCGGCGCAGCACAGGCACAAAACTTTGAGTTTAATTTGGCGGTTATTCCCGCTCCGACTGATCCCTACACCGTTGTCGTGCAAACCATTCCCGCACGTATTGCGAAAGCAACCGATGGTCGTGTCAAGATCAATATCAGCGACTCGCTGGTACCCGGTACCCAAATCGTCTCGGCCGTGCGTGAAGGACGCGTCGAAATGTCGGCCGGTCTACACAGTTACCTGACAGCTGAAGAGCCACGCTTTGGAATCTTTAACCTGCCAGGTCTGATCGAAGGCATGGACGACTACAAAAAAGTTGGTGAGGCTTTCTGGTTTGCCGATACACAGAAGATCTGGAAAGAGCGTTACAAGTCGATCGTGCTCGCTGAAGGCGCATGGTGTACACAGGCTCTGTTCTCAAAGACACCTATTCACACGCTCGAAGACTTCCGCAACAAGCGTCTGCGCGTACACAACCCACAAACTGCTGTGCTGATGAACGCGCTTGGTGCCAAGCCTGTGCCACTGGCCTTGCCTGAAGTGATGCCATCGCTTGAGCGTGGCGTGATCGACGGTTTGTTTACTTCGTCTTGTTACGGTAACGGCCAAGAATACTGGCGTGTAGCAAAGAACGTGCAAAACTGGAGCTTGGGTCCCATCAATGGTTGGGCTGTGCTGATCAACGAAGATGTCTGGAACAAGTTGCCTGCTGACCTACAAGCGAAAATGAAAGCTGAAATGTTGCTGGTGCAAAAAGAAGCGCTGGAAACACAAAGCAAGTTCACACAAGCTGCTTATGACAACATGAAGAAAAACGGCGCAATCTTGTGGAATGCCCCACCTGCAGAACGCGCACGCTTGTTTGACCAGAAGTATGTGAAGCCCACGTATGACGCGTGGCTTGCACGGGCTAAAGAGGTTGGCTTTGATGGCAATGCCTTCTTGGCACGCGTGAAGTCAACGCTAGGCCGCAACTAAACCGTTAGTAAGACAGAAGTAAAAACCGCGCGGGTGCAATTCACACCACCCGCGCGGTTTTTTTATGTCTGACTGCCGGAACCGATAACTTAGATCCCAAGCGCCGACAAGTTCGGACGCTTTAAGTGCCAGTCGGTTGCGTTCTGGAACGCCATGCCGATTCGTACCATGTTTGCATCATCAAACGGCTTACCCAACAGCTGCATACCGAGTGGCATACCGTTGTCGGCGAAACCTGCCGGTAACGAAATGCCAGCAGTGCCCATGTAGTTACCTGCGCGGGTAAAGGCGGCAAGCGGGGTCTTTGACTCATCAACTTCGGTCAGAGGTACTGCGCCCATCGGTGCGCAAGGCGACAAGAGCGCATCAATGTTGCTCATCCAATCAGTCCACATCACAATTGTGCGACGGTGATCGGCCATCGCATCAATGTAATCCGCACCAGAAATTTTGCGCCCAGACTGCACACGCTTGCGTACGAACTCACCAAACGGCTTTGCTTCGTCATCAATATAAGCACGATGAATGGCATAAGCCTCAGCTGCAATGATCTGGCCATTGCGCAACATCATGTCGTGAAAATCGAATGGGAACGGTTTTTCAATAATCGTGGCACCGAGGTCAACGAGCACGCGACGTGTCTCGTCGAGAACACGCAACACGTCGTTGCCAAGCGCGATGGGATACTGCGCAGGCGGGAACATCGCGATACGCGTCCCAGCCAAAGGCTTAGAGCCTTCAGCGGGCGCTTGCCACTGGAACAAGGGGCGGTTGCATGAGGTTGGATCGAGAGGATCTGCACCCGCCATGAGCTCGGTCAGGATCGCCGAGTCGCGCATATCGCGCGTCATCGGACCGATGGAATCCAGTGTGCCCGACAAGGCAAGCGCACCGTGCAAACTGATCAAACCACGCGTTGTCTTTAAGCCGGTAATACCGTTGAGCGAGGCGGGGATACGCACCGAACCGCCAGTGTCTGAACCCAACGCTGCCGGGCACAAGGCCGCAGCAACAGCAACACCCGAACCACTTGAAGAGCCGCCGGGTGTGCGATGGGTGTTGAGATCCCAGGGGTTCCAGGGTGTACCCATCACAGGGTTGGTGCCCCAACCACCGAAGGCAAACTCAACCATGTGTGTCTTGCCCAAGTTCACCATGCCGGCGCGCAGCAGACGTTCAGCTGCGGTGCAGGTTGTGGGGCTGCGACGCGCGACCCAGTCTTGTGAGCCGCCTGTTGTGATCTGACCTTCTACATCACATAGATCTTTCAAAGCAATCGGCACGCCATCGACGACGCTCAGGCTGTAGCCCGCAGCGCGACGCTGGTCGGCCGCGCGCGCTTGTGCGATCGTGCTGTCTTCATCGACCAGCACGTACGCGTGCAGTTTTTTATTGGCTTTGCTAATACGGGTCAAATACTCGCGCGCGAGTTCTTCTGAACTATATTTTTTTGCGCGTAAGCCTTGAGCTAACTGCGTGAGTGTAGAAAAAGCAAGATCTGACATACGAACTCCGATATCAAAGCAAGAAGAAGGTGGCTGCAATCAACGTTGGAATCGAAGCCGCTAAAAAGAGAGGGCCTGCTGAAATAGACTCATTGGGGAAACTTGGTTTCAAAATCGAAAAACCTGCTGGGTTCGGCGCGTTGGCGATCACCGTTAAACCACCACCGGTCACAGCACCAGCCACCAGCATATAGCGCCAAGCCTCGGAGGTGCCTTCCACCAAGGATCCCAGGTAGGTCAGTGCCGCGTTATCTGTAATGGCGGTCAGTGCGGTCGCCCCCCAAAACAATACGACGGGTGAGAGACTGCCCAACAAATCCTGCAGCCACCACTTCTGCAACCCGCCCAACATGACAAGGCCGGCCAGAAAGAAACCGACCATCAGGCCTTCTTTAATCATCAAGCGCGACTGATAACGTTTGTAGGCTTCGCAAAAGCCGATGAACAAAATCAGCAGTCCCATAAAGATGCCAGGGTGATGGGCAAACACCACAATGCCAATCAAGAACAAGACGTGGATAAGCGATGTGAGCATCGGGACGCGCGAAGGACCGTCTTCCGTCACGCCGTGGTGCGTTTCAACTTCGCCACTCATGAGCACTTTGCGGTTAATGATGGTCAGAATCAGAGCATTGAGCGCAACCGCTGCAACGGCACGCCAACCAAAATGGGTCAGCATGTACATTGAGTCCCAACCAAACGTCTTGGCCACCATCAACACCGGTGGCGCGGCGTACGCACTCAACACACCACCAATGGAAACGTTAACGAACAGCACACCTAGCGCCATGTACTTAAAGCCTGTATGACCAGGGCGTTTGAAGTAACCATCACGCAGCAATAGCGCCGCGAGTGTCATGGCAGCGGGTTCTGTAATTAACGAACCTGCAAGCGGCACAAACGTGAGCACAACAAAAAAGGTGGCGAGTTGGCGTTGGACCGGAATCATCCGCGCGAGGCCACGGACAAGGACGTTCACGAGCTCAATGATGGGTCGGCTTGCTGCAACCACCATGATAGCGAAGACAAACAGGGGCTCGGTAAAGTTGCGCGTGTCGACGTATTCGATCATGGTCGTCGTGCCAGCCAGCATGGCCATCACGACGATCAGCACAAAAGCCCAGACTCCGAAGACGGCCTCAACTTCAGCTAGAAAGTGCCAGAGCCCAGCGTGAGGCCCATTCTTGTGGGCAAGTTTTGCAAAGACTGGCACCGCAAAGGTATGCACAACGGCAATCGCAAAGAGGACGGTTGCGATAATTTGAACGGAGTGGGGAATATTCATGAAATGGTCTCGATATACCTTTGATCGTGGTGACTATACCGTAGGAGGCTCCGAAATCACAGTCTATTGTTGGGTCGTTTCAGGATGTAAGGATTGACATCAATTTGTTTCTGGTTGATGCTGTCACCCATGTCTTCACGCACACTCCTTGTTCAGCCCCTGACTCAGCAGGCCTTTGCTCCCTACGGCGATGTTTTGGGTGGCGAGGTCGCCAGCGGCTTATTCATCAACGGTGGCACCAGCGAAAAAATTGCCTTAGCCGACCCAGCCCTGACGGGCCAAGATGGCGAGCCTTCTTTAAACCTCTACCGGGCGCGTGCCAACCCACTCCCTTTTACGGCAGTGGAACTTGAACGGCACTGCATTGGTAGCCAATCATTCATCCCACTGGCGGGTGTGCCGTTTGTGGTGATCGTGGCTCTTGGCGATCCAGCAACCAATGGCAAGACACCGCTCGAAAGTTCGATCGCCGCATTCTGGATTGATGGCTCGTGTGGCGTGACCTTCAAGCCAGCGACCTGGCACCACCCGCTGTTATCGCAACGGGATGGAGATTATGTGGTGCTCGAGCGGCGCGGGCGGGTCGTCGACTGTGAAATCCAATCGTTGAAGCAGCCCGTCGAAGTGCGGCGCGCTTAGAGCAAACGATTACAGTGTGCGCGCTCAGCGCGACCGGTGTGCTCAGCGCGCCTGCGCCAAAATCATCTGTGCTGCTTTCTCAGCGATCACCATCGTCGGAGAGTTGGTATTGCCCGAGGTGATCGTTGGCATGATTGAGGCATCGGCCACGCGCAAGCCCTGAATCCCTTGTACCCGCAGGCTCGCATCGACAACTGCCATGGGATCTTGTCCCATTTTGCAGGTGCCGACGGGATGGAAAATCGTGGTGCCGATTTCACCGGCGGCTTTGGCAAGCGCTTCTTCGGTATCCTCTGTGACCCCTGGTTTGATTTCTTCGGGGCTGAAGCGCGCGAGCGCTGACTGGCCGACGATGCGGCGGGTCAGGCGAATACTGTCGGCTGCAACATGACGATCTTCGGGTGTAGACAAATAGTTCGCGAGAATCTCAGGGTGTTGCGCCGTATCGGGGGAAGTGATGTTGACGTGTCCACGGCTAGTTGGACGCACGTTACAAATCGATGCGGTGAAAGCGGGGAAATTGTGCAGGGGCTCACCAAAGCGCTCGAGCGACAGAGGTTGCACGTGGTATTCCACATTGGCTCGGGTCTGCTCGGGACCAGACTTTGCAAAGACGCCTAACTGCGAGGGCGCCATGCTCATGGGCCCACGACGTGTGAGCATGTATTCAAGCCCGATCATCGCCTTACCCCACAAGGAATTCGCAAGCGTATTCAAGGTGCGCGCACCCTGTACGCGATAAATCATGCGCAGCTGAAGGTGATCTTGCAAGTTTTGGCCCACACCTTCGAGCGCATGCACCACAGGGATGCCGAGCGAACCCAACAAGCCCGCAGGACCGACACCCGAGGCCTGTAACAGTTGTGGCGTGCCAACTGCACCCGCAGCCATCACGACCTCGCGGTGCGCACGCGCGATATGCTGTTCTCCGTCTTTGAGAAACCGCACGCCCGTGCACCGTGTCCCTTCAAATTCAAGCTTGGTCGTACGTGCATCCGTCAGCACCGTTAGATTCGTACGGTGCTTGATGGGCCGCAAAAACGCTTTCGAGGCATTCCAGCGCCAGCCGGAGCGTTGATTCACCTCAAAGTAACTCGCGCCCTCGTTATCACCGCAGTTGAAATCCGTGGTGGACGGAATACCTGCCTGGTTGGCTGCATCGCGAAACGCGTCCAGGATCTCCCAGGACAAACGTGCGGGCTCGACACGCCACTCGCCGCCCGCACCATGGAACTCGCTTTCACCACCGTGATGGTTTTCCATGCCCTTATAGAGCGGCAAGAGATCTTTCCAGCCCCAGCCAGGATTGCCCAGCGCTGCCCAGCCATCATAGTCGGCACTTTGGCCACGCATATAAATCATGCCATTGATCGACGAACAACCGCCCAGCACACGCCCGCGCGGATAGCCGAGTTCACGGCCGTTTAGTCCGGGATCAGCCTTGGTGCGATAACACCAGTCAGTGCGCGGGTTGCCTATGCAGTACAAATAGCCAACGGGAATATGGATCCAGTGCCAATCATCCTTGCCACCGGCCTCAAGCAACAGCACACGGTTTTTGGGATCAGCCGACAAGCGGTTAGCCAGCACACAGCCGGCCGAACCTGCACCAACGATGACGTAATCAAAGTCGAGTGAATGGGGTGTTGTCATGATGTTGTCTGCTCTTATTTATTTTTTATAAACCGCGTGCATGTAAATATCGCACAAGACTTGCATCCCTGCCTGATCTTCTGCATCAAACCTTGCGGGCACTGGGCTATCTAGATCCCACACGCCAATCAATTGCCCTTCATTAAAAAGAGGAATCACCAACTCGGAGCGTGAGGCTGCATCGCATGCGATATGCCCGGGAAAGGCATGCACATCCGCCACACATTGAACCTGACGGGTTGTCGCAGCCGCGCCACAAACGCCTTTGTTAAGCGGGATGCGCAAACAGGCAGGCTTGCCTTGAAACGGGCCAAGTACAAGCTCGGTTCCGTCATAAAAATAAAACCCAGCCCAGTTCAGAGCACTAAGCGCATGCATGACGAGTGCGGCCATGTTTGCGGCATTGGCGATACGGTCAGTTTCGCCGTCCATCAAGGCCCGTGCTTGAAGGGCTAGTTCGCGATACTGCTCTGCCTTGGGCAGATGCGCTAGTGATGCGGTGACAAACATGTGAGGCAAGCCGTTGATCGAAAGATGGTGGAATGCATTTTAGCGAAGGGCATTACCAAGAGGGGCTTTGATTAGCGTCCCGTACGGGTTGGACAGTTTGTATTCAGAGGGCCATAATATGGACTAATTCCAGTCCATATACTGAACCCCTACCAATGAATGCCCCGACACCTGCCATCAAATCAGGCACGCAAGTTGTCCAACGGGTTGCCGCCCTGTTGCGCAGCGTATCGGCACGCAATCGTCTCGGGGCCCGTCTGATCGACCTGTGCACGGAGGTCAATATCGAACGCCCAACCGCCCACCGGATTTTGCAGGGATTGGTGTCTGAAGGTTTGATTCGTCAGGACGAAACCAGCAAACGGTATTTTTTGGGCAGCATGATCTATGAGATGGGCTTGGCGGCAAGCCCGCGCACCAATATGCGTGACTTGTGCCACGCACATCTGCAACAGATCGCGCAAACCACGGGCGACACGGTTTTTTTGACCACGCGGGCGGGCTTTGACGGGGTCTGTATTGATCGGGCCGAAGGTGCCTTCCCTATCAAGGTATTTGTTCTGGAAGTGGGTCGCAGGCGACCGTTGACGATTGGCGGCGGCGCACTCGCGATCTTGAGCTTTCTGGACGACAACGAGATCGACCGGATCCTGAGCATCAACAAAGAGCGCTGCACCGAAAAGTTTCCAAACTATTCAGAACCGGAAGTACGTAAAGTCATTGCGCGCGCACGCGCTCGGGGCTTTGTGATTAGCGATGTGGTCGAGCTGCCTGGTGTGCGCACGATCGCGTTTCCGATCTTCGATAAAAACAATCATCCGGTTGCCGCCATCAGTGTGGCGACGCTAAGCCAGCGCATGGACAAGGGCCGCAGCGACCTAGCGATCTCTTGCATCACCAAAGCCATCGAACAGATTCAACCCACGCTGCTTACGATGGAAGACGGGAATTAAGCCACGCACAGAATGCAAGAGCTAAAGATCCGTTACTGACTTAAAATTAGCTTTGAACTCAACACGCTCCAACGATCACCTATGGCCATTGCGCTTGACCTCTCATCGCTATCAAACGCCGTCGGTAAATTAGACGAAGGGCTCGAGCGGCATCGGGCAAACCTGTCCGACGCTCAGTTGCGCGATGGATTGATACAGCGGTTCGAATTTACGTACGAAATTAGTCACAAGATGCTCAAGCGATATCTGGAGATGAGCTCGGCCACTCCAAGCGCCTTCGACGCGATGCCTTTTGCGGATCTGATTCGAACAGCGAACGAGCAAGGGCTTCTTGCTGGCGACTGGACAACCTGGCGAACGTATCGCGATATGCGAAGCAAAACCAGCCACACCTATGATGAAAACATTGCTGTTGAAGTCGTCAAGGCAATACCGGCTTTCTTAGCTGAGGCCCAAACGCTTCTGACAAACTTGAAGGTGCGTATCGCGTGAGCGAATTGCCTACACTTGCGCTTTCAGACAGCGAGAAGGCGCTTGTCTTGGCCGCGCTGGCGCGACACATCCCAAATCATGAGGTATGGGCCTTTGGCTCACGCACGAATGGCAAACACAAACCCTTCTCTGACCTAGACATTGTTGTGGTCGGAGAGCAGCCTGTTCCACTCAGCATCTTGGCGGCGCTTTCAGAAGAGCTGTCTGAATCGGCGCTCACCTGTAAGGTCGACATTTTGGATTGGGCAACAACAAGCGAAGCGTTTCGCAAGCTAATCGCCCAACACTACCTCGTGTTGCAATCACGTCGCTGAAGCCACGCTACAGCACCCTGCGCGGCCGCACGACCAGACGCCATGACGCCGTTCAGCAAGTAACCGCCGGTTGGGGCTTCCCAGTCGAGCATCTCACCCGCGACGAACACGCCCGGTTTGTTTGAAATCATTAACTGTTCAGTCAAGCCTTCAAACATCACGCCGCCTGCCGTGCTGATCGCTTCGTCTATTGGACGGCACGCGTTCAACGTAATGGGTAGGGCTTTAATTGCGGAGGCAAGCGCGGAGGGGCGATCGAACACTTCTGCAGGCAAGCACTCACGCAGCAGCGTAGCCTTCACGCCTTGAATGCCTAAGCGTGAGCGCAGGTGGGATGACATCGAGCGTGTACCGCGCCCGCGTGAAACTTCGTCGAACACTTTTTCTGGGCTGTGATCTGGCAACAGATCAACATATAAGGTCGCAGCACCAAGCTGCAAAATCTGTGTGCGTAGCGCCGCGGACAACGCATAGATCGCACCGCCTTCTAGACCGTGCTCGGTCACCATACATTCACCACGCAACGGTGTAGCGTCAGCGCTCTCGACCCAAAACGTGGCAGTCTTAAGTGGTTGACCTGCACACTTATCGATAAAGTGTTGCGACCACTTGGTTTCGAAACCGCCATTACTTGGTAACAGTGGCGCAAGCGCGACGCCCTGTTCTTCTAGCCAGGGCCACCAAGCTCCGTCGGAACCGAGCTTGGCCCAGCTGCCACCACCTAACACAAGAATCGTCGCGTCAGGAGTAGTTGTGATTTCACCTTTGGGTGTATCAAAACGCAGCGCCTGATTAGCATCCCAACCAAGCCAGCGATGTCGCATCAAAAACTGTACGCCTTGACCGCGCAAGCGGTGCATCCAGGCACGTAACAGAGGCGCAGCTTTCATCTCGGCCGGAAAGACTCGACCCGAGCTACCGATAAAGGTCTCGATATTGAGGGCATGCACCCATTCACGCAACGCGGCTGCATCGAACGAAGATAACAAAGCAGCCATCTGCGGTGTGCGCTCGGCATAACGCGATACAAATAATTCGGCAGGTTCGGAGTGGGTGATGTTCAACCCACCGCGACCTGCCATTAAAAACTTGCGTCCCGCAGAAGGCTTAGCTTCATAGACCTGAACCTTCAAGCCTTGTTCAGCCAAACCTTCTGCCGCCATCAATCCTGCAGGCCCGGCACCAATGACAGCAACTGTTACCAAAACGACTCCGGGCTGTGAGGAAAAAATACGTCAGACTATTTTTTAGCAGCCGAGACGATGACCTCAACCAACAGATCAGGCGCAGCAAGCTTAACTTCGCCTGTTGCGCGTGTGGGCAGTGCGTTCTTGGGTGCCCACTCAGCCCAAACAGAGTTCATGCCTTCGAAGTCTTTGGTGATATCCTTCAACCAGATCTGGACAGTCAGCAAGTGATGCTTGTCTGTACCGGCGCTCGCCAAGTGACCATCAATCTTTACGAATACATCGCGCGTCTGCGCGACGATGTCGCCTTTGACACTTGAAGTGATTCCTGCGACATACACAGTGTCGCCATGAATCACGACACGGCTCAACCGCTCGTTGGAATCAATGCGGGTAATTGCACTCATGTTGCTACTCCTTGATCAATTAAAGATATTTTTTAAACCAGGCATGCGCTTTATCCCAGGCTTCTTTTGCTTCAGTCGCGCGATAGCTAGGCCGATAGTCAGCGTGGAAGGCGTGTGGCGCTTCTGGGTAGACGATGAAGCTCGATGCCTTAGCTGCGGCTGATCCGCTTGTCAGGGCAGTCTTCATCTGATCAACGGTTGTGACAGGAATGCCGGTGTCTTTGCCACCGTACAAACCAAGCACAGGGGCTTTCATCTGGCCGGCGATATCAACAGGCTGCGAGGTGCGCAATGCGTCTTTATCACCCACTAGGCGACCATACCAAGCAACGCCTGCTTTCAAGTTTGGATTGTGTGCCGAGTACAGCCACACAATGCGGCCACCCCAGCAGAAGCCAGTGATCGCCAGGCGCTTAGGGTCACCACCATTTGCAGCAGCCCACTTCGCGGTGGCATCTAGATCGCTCATGACTTGTGCGTCATCACGGGACCTGCTGCGAGCGTGAAGCCGCTCATGAGCGAGGTCGCCAAAAAGCCCCGGCGATTCAGTGTCAAAGGTGGCAACAGGCTATCGAATTCTGGGCTGGGTTTATTCATGGCAAGTCTCCGTTAAGGGGGCAGAGCAAGATGATTCAGTGTAGCTGTAATATTGGAAAAACAACCATAACAACGCATACAAAACCATAACGGCAGACAAGCAACTATGAGCACCGCTAAAAGC
>CAMCWG010000019.1 GCA_945882005.1 Bordetella parapertussis | reverse complement strand
CTGCCATACTGCGTCGAAGCGGGTCCACGCAACACCTCGACTGACTTGAGTCCATCGATATCAAGGAAGTCACCACGTCCGGTCGCAAAAGCACCAAAATTGAAACCGTTTGGGATTCGGATACCATCAACCAACATAAGGACTTGATTGCCCCCGAGTCCACGAATGTTGATCCCTTCATTACCGGCACGCGCGCTAGAGTTCCCGCCCATGCCGAAGCGTGTCGGCCCGGCTCGTACGGTGACGTCAAGCTCATTGCGAAACAGGTCTTTGATGTCGCGTGCGCCCTCTTGCTCTATTTTTTGCGCACCGATTACGGTGACAGTGGCAGGCACATCCTCAATGCGTCGGCTACCGCGTGTAGCACTCACCGTGACCTCTTCAATCCGATTGGCTGAGGCGACGGTTGGGGAAGCCGTATCTGCTATGACTAGGCTTGGGAGGTGTATTCCAAGTGCAACTACATAAAGAGACGCGCGTGTTTTGCTCAGCATAGTGTGTCCTAAAGCATCTTAGGCACTGGCTGGCGATGGCTGGCTTGTGCGTATTACAGAATCTTCGCGGTCCTGAGTAGCTCGGGACCGTGATACGAATTTTATTTAGTGAGAATTAACTTACCGAGAGAGGTTTTTCGCAGGCGATACAACACACCATCATGTTGGATATGAATCTCAATGGCGTTGCGAAACAGCGCCTGACTAGTCGTGTGGATAACTCCGTGCTGCGGCAAACCCAACATCCCCAGATTTTGGGGATTTGGCTTTTTGGAAGCGGGGTTTAACGCATGAGCAAAGACATCCATGCGTGCATTTTAAACGATAATGATTCTCATTTGCAAAAAATGCTCGGCCATTTTTGCAACACATCGTTACTGCGCTGGAGCGAGTCCCTTGATAATGGTCGCCGCATTGTGTTCGATCAGTTTCAAATAGGTATCCACAGCAGAGCCAGGCTCAGAGAGGGCGTCGGCATAGAGGGTTCCACCGATGCGCGCCCCACTCTCTTTTGTGATCCGTTCAAGAACGCGTGCATCCGATATATTTTCAACAAAAATCGCGGTGACCTTATTCTTCTTTATCTGGTCGATGATACGGACAACATCTGCGGCCGAGGGCTCACTTCCTGTCGACAACCCCTGCAACGGATAGAACTTAACGTTATAGGCGGCTGCAAAATATCCAAACGCATCGTGCGAGGTAACAATACGCCGCTGTGCGACGGCAATAGGTTTCAAACGTTCCCGGATTGACTGATCCAGTGCATCTAAGTCACGACTGTAAGCTTGCGCACGCTGTTCGAACTCTTGTGCCGCTGCAGGCTTTGCCGCCGCAAGCGCGAGCCGTATGTTTTGTACGTACTGTTTAACATTCAAAGGATTCTGCCAGGCATGCGGATCGGCCGCATGACTATGGCTATGTTGATGACCATGCCCTGCCGCCTCTTGAATTGTCTTTACGCCTCGGCTTGCCACGGTAACTGAGCCACGATACCCAGAGGACTTGATCAAGCGATCCATCCAGCCCTCAAAGCCCAAACCATTGATGACTACAAGTTTCGCATCCGCAAGACGCTTAGCGTCAGCCGGGGTCGGATCAAACACATGCGCATCCGCATTCGGTCCAACCAAGCTCGTGACTTCAACGTGTGAGCCACCGATCACTTTGACGAGATCAGCAAGGATTGAAAAACTTGTCACGACGGGCAACGGCTGAGCCACTGCTGGCGCCGCCATCACACTCGCAAGACTCAGTAGCACCAATAAACGAAACGAATGAAATATGCCAACGCGCATCATGACTCCTTATGTTGTGGGGCAGGAAACCACACCTGCCTGAGACTATCTCGCGAACCAAAAAACAATGAAATTAAGTAGAGCGCACCTGCCACAAGCACAATGCTGGGCCCTGAGGGGAAATTGGCGTGATAGGAAATCAACAAACCGATTATGGCGCTTGCACCACCCATGCAAGCCGCAACACTTGCGCGCGCGATGACGCCATAACACCAAAATCGGGCGGCTGTCGCAGGAAGCATGAGGAGTCCAACTGCCATCAAGGTCCCCAGCGCTTGAAAGCCAGACACCAACGTCAAAACGACTATCAACATAAATACTTGATGGATCAGCCCACCACGACCACCGACAGTACGTAAAAACGCTGGATCAAAGCATTCAATAATCAGCGGACGCCATATCACCGCGAGAACTAGCAAGGTAATAGTCGAGGCACCGGCGATCATGATCAGTGATTCATCATTTGTCGCAAGAACACTGCCAAACAGAAAATGCAACAAATCCACCTTGCTTCCGCTGGTAGAAATCAACAATACGCCAAGCGCCAGAGAAATGAGATAGAACGAGGCAAAACTCGCATCTTCCTTTTGTTTTGTCCAGCGCGTCACTAAATTGGCAAGTAACGCCATCAAGGCGGCAGCAACGAAACTGCCAATCGTCATGGCGGGTAGCGAGAGCCCAAAAAATATAAATCCGACTGCAGCACCCGGTAGTACGGCATGTGCGATCGCGTCCCCAGCCAGGCTCATGCGTCGTAACACCAAAATCGTACCGATCGGACCGCACGCCAAACCAATCGCCACACATGCCACGAGCGCGCGTCGCATAAAGCCGTAATCCACGAACGGCAAAAGTACAAAGTTATATATCTGTTGCAGAGCCTCTGTCAGCATTAGAGGCGCCCCTCTTGCTCGGGCGCTCGCACGCACCAAGGTGCGCGATCATCCCAGTATTCAGCTGTTGCACGGGCGCGGGACAAATTGTCCGTACTCAACACCGTCTCTGTGGCATCCCAGGCGATTGCCTCGCGCGCTAATAAAAGTGTCTGAGGGAAATACCGGCGCACCATCTCCAGATCATGCAAGACAGCAATGACAGTACGCGAGTGGTGATGCCAGTCCAGGACAACTTGCAGCAAGTCTTCAACCGTTCGCGTGTCTAACGCATTAAACGGCTCATCTAATAAGATAACCGGCGCATCCTGCATCAAGAGGCGTGCAAACAGAACGCGTTGCAATTGTCCGACCGATAGCTCACCAATAAAGCGTCGCTCAAACCCGACAAGACCAACTGCGGCAAGCATCTCGGTTGCCCGCTGTCTGACGTCACGCGAGGCAGGCAAAAAACTCCCCATGACTTTCCATGCCCCAAGAACGACCACATCTAGGACACGAACAGGGAACTCTCGATCAATGGCTGACTGTTGCGGCAAATAGGCCAGATCAATGCGCGGCGCATCGCCAAAACGAATAGATCCCTCGATGCCTTTGAGCTGACCGGACAAGGCTGACAGCAACGTGCTTTTTCCGGCGCCGTTTGGACCGACAATCGCTGTGAGCGAGCCCGACGAGAACGTTCCAGACAAATGATGCACGGCTGGATGCCCATCGTAGGCAACCGTCAAGTTTGTCAGCGCTATATCTGGGGCAAACGAGGCTTGCGCAAGCGGCTTATCCATTGTTCTGAAGCGCCCAGAACACCGCAAGCCAAACAACACACACCACCCCACAGACAACTGCCACACGCTGCCCCACTCCACTGAGGACTGGACTGCGCAGCGCAGGCGGTGCGAAGACAATCGCTCTTGGCGCATGCAAGTGACCAGAGTGGGAGTGCTCGTGATGCTCGTGCTGGTGGTGCACGTGCTCGTGCTTCGGTGCTGACGACATTATCGATGAGGAAAAGTAGGAAAATGCTGGTTAATCGTGGGAAACACCCATGCAATTCAATAATGATAATACAATATCATTATTGATGTAGGTAAGATACGGGTATGCAAACTAGTGACGCTCCCAAGGCAGAACGCTCCACGCGACAGCGTGCAGCGATTCGCGAAGCGATTGAACAAGCCGGAAGGCCCTTGCTCGCGCAAGAGGTTCTTGAACTTGCCTGCCTGCATGTTCCCCGCCTTGGCATTGCGACCGTGTATCGCAACATCAAAGCGATGGTGGAAGAAGGCGCGATCAAACAAGTGTTGCTCCCCGGAGAGAACCCCCGGTTCGAACTAGCCGGGCACGACCACCACCACCACTTTCAATGCAATACATGCCAGAAAGTCTTCGATATCCACTCCTGCCCGAGCGATCTGGTAAGTCTGGCACCCAAAGGCTTCAAAGTGGAGAGTCACGACCTCACACTCTACGGTCGCTGCAAAGATTGCTGAGCGTCAGGCGTGCGCCATCCAGGCGGCGCTGAACATCAATAGACCAAAAAGCAAAACAGCTACAGAAGCCAAGCCCTGGACAATTGCAACTAAGTACATCCCCAGACGTAACTTTGGACCATCCACGATCTTCTCAAGCGCATGATTGGCCCATAGCGAAGCGCTCGCCAAGGCAGCAACCGTCAAGCCGGTACCCAAGCCCATCGCCAGCGCTGCAGCAATACCTGCAATAAAGAATCCCTGCGAAAGCGTAAAAACCAATACAAATACAGCACCTGTGCAAGGCCTAAGCCCGACCGCCAAGATCGCAGAGCTCGCACGAGACCAATTGAGCTTTCCACTTACCAAGGCAGGATCGGGCACATGCAGATGGCCGCAACCACACTCTGCATCATGCTGATGCGTCGGCGTATGTTGATGCGTGTGGTCGTGCGCATGGCCGTGGTGCGCGTGTGAGTGATGCTCGTGTGCGTGGTGCTCGTGCTCAGGATGCCGGTGGCCCTGCGCCCCACGCTGAAACGCTGCGCGGATGACATGGCGATAAACCAGAAAGAGTCCAAGCGCTACCATCATGAAATAGGAGCCTAGCTCCAGCCACCAGGTGGCACGATTCAGGGTCACACCCGACACGTTGAGCAGCCCCGCCGCAACGCCGACCAAGACAACGGCAACGACCGCCTGCAAAAAGGCGGATAACAAAGCCAACAGCGCCCCATTGCGGATTGTTTCGCGATTAGCAAGCACATAGGCCGTCAACACAGCCTTACCATGCCCGGGTCCAAGTGCATGAAATACACCGTAAGCGAATGAAAGCCCCAACAACAGCCATGCTGCCCAACCATCCTGTTGCCATGCACGTACGGCACCCGTGAGCTGTCGGTAGAAATGTGACTGCCACAGGGCCATCTGAGCAGAGAACTCGGCAAACCAGCCGCCCAAACTAAAGTTCAATCTTTGCTCGGGTGTCGCAAAGGGATGTGCAGCTTGCGCCAGCACCTCCGTGGGAACAAACAATAGACTGCAGGTGCATAACGCAAACGCCAAGGCGATCGCGAATCGGCTCATAAAACAAAAGGCTTGACTGTCGTGTCTCAACACGTCACCTTAAATTGATGCGACAGTTGCTTGGTCACTTCTTTCAGCTCTGGCGGGAGTTCTTTTTGATCTGCAGGAATTGACCAAAGAAGTCGTTCAGTTTTCGGATCAAGCGGCCGCGGGGACAGATAGTTAATCCGACAACTCTGGGGAGCACCGTCCAAACGATAGGAGGATGAGCCCTTATAGGCAAACGCAACAAAATAACTAGAGTCAGAGATATCAACTTCGACGGCCTGCTTGCCGGGAGTGATGGGTGTGACAAACGGCAATTCAAACGACAGCGTCAGCTGACCTGTTTTCACATCCCATGTGGTTGCCGCATCTTTTGCCGTGCCAAAAGCAAACTTGTTTGTACCTTGCATCGCTTCGGTAAAAAAATGTGACTCGGGGTCAGCAAGAGCCGTCATCCACTCTTTGGTTATTTTCTCGAGCTCCTCTGGCGCAACCTCACCCGCTTTGGATCGCGGCAGTCCCTGCAAAGCGTAGGCCGCAAATAACTCATCAAACTTCCAGCTCTGACGCAAGGAAACAATCTGCCCCTGGCTGTTGAACACGAGTTGCATCCCGCCATCGATAAAAATATGAGGGTGTGCAAAAGCTGAGGTGTGCAAACATACCCACAGGCTTAACGCCTGCAGGCATTTACGAAGAATCACTGAACTGCGAGACATACCGCTCACCTTCAACAAGGATGGAACCCATTTCGACAGCAGAAACCGGCTTAGAGTTCCATTTTAAGTCTAGACGACTCTTGCCGCGGCTAATAATTCAAAAAGTTCGGTTGTGTCCTCTAGTCTATCTAGTTGCTCGATCAGTGCAATCGAGCGATCAATTTGGGTGGGAGACAAGCAAGACTGGACCACATGACGATACTTATAAACCACGTCATCATGGGATAAGGGGTTCTCTGGACTACCGCGCCGATTCAGTATTTCATGTTCTAGGCGACGGCCATCCATTGTCGTCAGCGCAACTCTTGCGGCATGCCGATACGCCGGTCCCATCGCGTCGATCTCTGGGTCAATCCGCGCATCAATCCGCTTGATAAAGTCCATGACCAGAGGATCGGCTAATCGCTGCTCCTGGTACTGTGCGACAAACGCCATTCCATCGAACCCCATCACAGCCAGACCGTAATACAAGTTCATCTGTGCTGCGGTGACGCCTTGCGCTTTGTATTCCCACGCACAGTGGGTGAAAGTCATGGAGCTCACACCCACCTCAAGCTGCTTAATGTCCTGGGTTGTTAACTGATGGTCGTTCAACAACGCTGCGAGGGCGTCTAACGCAGAATGGATGCTCGTGACACAAGCATGCGGCTTGTAGCCCACCTTGCCTGTCTCCCACACAGAACCCAAGCCCTCAAGGAGTCGTCCAGGATTGGGGCTATTGGAGTACGTACTCAAGTACCCACCGTAACCCGCCTCCAGCACATCGGTGATCCCTGTAAAGTCTTTCTGCGCCAGATAGGCTGAATACACACCACTTTGTGCCGCACGCCCGGAATGAAAGCGCTTGACCATCGCGCCTTCTTGCGCAGCCATCAGACCGGCCGCCTGAGAACCTGCAATACCAAGTGCATGTTGTGTGCGTCCAGCATCTAGCCCAAGCATCGCCGCAGCACTCGCAGCAGCCACAAACACGCCAGAAGCACCCTGAGGATGAAATCCCCTAAAAAAGAGTCCCATCGTCGCAGCATTACCGATACGTGTACCGACCTCGTAGCCGGCCGTCATCGCCTTAAGCAAGGCGCGACCACTTCGCTGATGCGTTTGCTCGGCTAACGCCACCACGATCGGCGTCGCAATCGACCCTGCATGCAGAATCGATTCTTTGTGGATATCATCCAGCTCAAAAGCATGGCCAGCTGTCGCATTGACCAAAACGGCCGAGCTCACAGAGGTTTTTTGTCCGCGCCCAAAAATCGACGCAACAGGCTTGGCACCCTCCTCTAGCACCATCTCGGTCACACGTTGCGTCCACGGCAACGTCGCGCCAAATAAACAACAACCGACGCTATCTAGAAAACTCGTACGCATACGCGCGATGACTTCTGATGGGATATCCTCAAACTTGAGTTGCGCTGAGAAAGCCGCTAAGTCGCGGGTCGCACCCGGCAACAGCGAAGCGGGATGGCTATCCATAGTTGGGCTCCACGTCCAACCGGGCAACGATGCCAGCCATTTCTTGCGACGCAGCCGGATAACGTTGCATCACCAGTGGGTCGTGGCCAGGGATGATGTGACGGGTGGAATCTGCCAACGCTTCAAGCTTGGCATACCCCTGCAAAGCCTCGCCTACATTAAACATCGTCGTGTATGCGCGACGTTTTTCGAAATGCTCGTAATAATGGCTGGTGTCTGAGGCTAGGACCATCCATCCACGTTTGGTCCAAACGCGCGCACACTGCATGCCATGCGTGTGGCCGCCAATACGATGAACCGTAAGACCTGGCGCCAAATCGCCTTTGCCAGAATAAAAACTCACACGGTTTTTATAGACTAAGCGGACCATACCCACGATCTCGTCCACTTCATAGCTGTGACTAAATTGCTTTTGGCACATATGACGCCCTGTGGCATAGGACATCTCATCATCTTGCAGATGGAATTGCGCCTGAGGGAAGCTCTCAAACGTTCCCACATGATCATAGTGAAGATGCGTGATGATGACATCCTTAACTGACGCCGCATCAATTTCTAACAGCTTGAGCCCTTCGGCGGGCGTGCGCAACAGGGTACGGCCACGCTTGGTGGCCATCTCAGCACTAAAGCCAGTATCCACAACAACAGTGCGCTCAGCATTACGCACGACCCAGACGTAGTAATCCATCGCCATCGGACCGTCATGCGAATCCCCTCCGATGAAATGATTTCTTCGCAAGGCCTCACGTGTCGCGTACTTCACCGCGAAGACCTCATAAGGCAACGGCTGCGCCCCTACCTCTTCAATGCTTTGTTTCATTGCCACCCCAATTGATACGTGTTTGTTTTTCTACCCACTCGTTCGCTTCCAGCGCCTAAGCAATGCTTGCCTTAACTGCATTTTGCGCACTGTACACAAACCAAGGATGTCGTGACTTCAATGCTAACGAGCAGATAGCTGCGGGTCAATCGAATAGAATCAAATCATCTTTGCTTGTGTACCCATTGAGGCCTTATGACGACTCCAAATCAATCCCTAAAGTTGTTCTCTACCATCGCGATGCGCAATGTTCTAAAGGCCATCATTCCAGAGTTCGAAAAGCGGACCGACGCACACGTGACGATTGAATATGGTGCAACGGCTCAGTTGTCCGAACGCATTCGGACCGGCGCGCGTGCCGATGCCATCATGGCCGTATCGAGCTCGATCGATGAACTGATCAACGAAGGCATCTTGCAGCCAGGCAGTCGCCTGGATTTTGTTAGTTCGGACGTTGCGATGGCAGTTAAGCAAGGTACACCCGCACCAGATATCTCAACGGCAGACGCGTTCAAAGCAACACTTTTGTCCTGTCGGTCCGTGTGTTTCTCCAAGCAAGGCGCAAGCGGTATGTACTTTGCGAGTCTGTTGAAGAGGCTTGGTATTGAGGACGAGATCCGAGCCAAGGCGCTTGTCTTGCCTGAAGGTCTAACCGGTGAACCCGTTGCGCGCGGTGAAATCGAACTCGCCGTGCAGCAAATGAGCGAACTCATGCAGGTGCAGGGTATCGATATTTTCGCCAAGCTCCCTCCTGCCGTTCAGCAATCGACGATCTTCTCTCTGGGAAGCTTTGCTGAAACAAAACAAGCAAAAGTCATACAGTCGCTCGCCACTTTTATGCATTCAGCAGAGGTCGCTGCCGCGCTGCGCTCTCAAGGCTTGGATCCGTTGCTTTAACTCTTCACGAGACTGCCCATGACAACAGAACTGCATTTTTTAACCATTGCCGAAGCGGCGCAACAGATCAAGGCACGTACCTTGTCACCGGTCGAGTATGTCGACCATCTTGCACGGCGCGTTGAGCAAATCGATCCACAGATTAACTCTTTCATTACGCCGACCTTTGAACTTGCGCGGACTCAAGCCCAAAAGGCTGAGACCGAGATTGCAGCGGGGCACTACCGCGGCCCGCTGCATGGGATTCCGTTTGGCGCCAAAGATATCTACGAGACTGCTGGAATTTTAACGACGGGTGGTTCGCGGATTGCGCAGCACCATGTGCCAAAGCGTAATGCAACGACGATCACCAACATGCTTAATGCGGGGGCAATACTGCTCGGCAAGCTCAACACACACGAATTCGCACACGGAGGTCCTTCGTTTGACGTCCCCTGGCCAATCGTCCGGAACCCCTGGAACCTCGAGTGTTTTAGTGGTGGGTCATCAAGCGGCTCGGGAGCCTCAGTTGCCGCGGGTCTTTTGCCTGCGGCGCTGGGTACAGACACCGGTGGTTCGATCCGCGGACCCGCCTCGCTGTGTGGCATCGCGGGTTTTATGCCAAGCTCGGGGCTCGTCAGTCGAAGCGGCGTAATGCCAAACTCGTTTACGCTCGACCACTGCGGGCCCATGGCCTGGACAGTCAAAGACTGTGCAATCATGCTGCAAGCGCTCGCTGGACATGATCCAGCAGATGGCAACAGTTTCGTACAAGACATTCCGGATTACAGCAATGGGCTTGATGGGGACCTCAAAGGGCTGCGCGTCGGTGTCTTGCGCTACGTTTGGGAGAGCGATCTGCCTATCGCCTCCGAGCACCAACAGGCGCTTAATCATGCTGCACAAGTAATGAAAGAACTCGGTGCAACCGTATCAGACTGTACCCTGCGCCCGATGCAAGATTACATGGACGTGAAAGTTGTACTGGCTGAGACCGAAATCTTTACGGCACAACAACAAGGCCTCATTGAGCAACCCGCAGACTACGGACGAGATTTTTTAACCCGCATCCTGCCTGCCGTGATGTTCCAGTCCGCAGATTTTGTCGCGGCGACACGCGAACATCGCCGTATGCTGCTCGAGATGAGTCCCATTTATGAAAAATTCGATATTTTGCTGATGCCCAGTTTTGGCGCTGCAAAGCCAATCACTGCGCACCGTCCCATTAGTTTCTGGAAAGGCGCCAATGCACAGGTGCTCGCCAATATTACAGCGGGGCCAGCCCTCGCCATGACCTGCGGCTTTAGTGCAAATAGCATGCCCATGGGTATGCAACTAGTAGGTGCTCCGCTGCAAGATGCACGTGTCTTAAAAGTTGGACATATTCTGGAAAGCGCGCTGGCACTGCGCACGAAGCGGCCGCACTTAGTTGCTGGACAAACCCCTCCTACGCTCGTAGCTCCTGACCTCACGCCAGACACTACGCATTGCGATGCCGCGACCCGGGATTTCGCACAACGCATGGCTCACAATGCAGGGCTGCGCTTGAACGACGATTTGTTGGAGGTGTTGTTTGAAGCGGCACCTTATGCACTAGAGATGACCCGACGCCTCCAAAAAAATCGTGACTGGTTTGATGAACCCGCCAACAATTTTCGACCTGGTGCACGATAATGACTGTCAAACAACGTTTACAAAAAGAAGATATTCTTCTGGCACCCGGCATCTATGATGCCTTCTCAGCAATGGTAGCCGAGCAAACAGGCTTCGAAGCCGTTTACCTTTCTGGAGCATCGATTGCCTACACAACGCTCGGGCGCTCCGACGTTGGATTGACCACCTTTACCGAGGTCAATGAAAAAATTGCACAAATACGTGACCGCATCAAACTGCCCATCATCGTCGACGCCGACACGGGCTTTGGAAACGCGCTCAATACAGAACGCACGGTGCGCGGCTTCGAACGAAGCGGTGCCAACATTATTCAGCTTGAAGACCAGAGTTTCCCCAAGCGCTGTGGGCACCTCGATGGAAAAACACTCGTTAGCACGCAAGAGATGGTGGGCAAGATTCAAGCCGCGACTGACGCACGTCACAGCACCGACACACTGATTATGGCGCGTACCGATGCGGTCGCCGTAGAGGGCTTCGAAGCCGCCTTAGAACGCGCCGAAAAATACCTCGCTGCCGGCGCGGATGTGTTGTTTGTAGAAGCCGTCCGATCTGACGAGCAAATGAAAATCGTGAACGCTCAATTCAAGGGCCGCGTGCCCCTCTTGGCTAACATGGTCGAGGGAGGAAAAACGCCGGTAAAATCTACGCAAGTGTTACAGGCTCTTGGTTATTCAATCGTCATCTTTCCCGGTGGCACAGTGAGAGCCGTCGCGAATACTTTGCAACAATATTATTCAAGCCTTAAACAGACTGGAAGTACGCAAGCATTTCAAGATCGAATGCTCGATTTTGATGGGCTTAACGATTTAATTGGCACCCCTGAATTGTTAGCGCGGGGCAAACGCTATGAAAGTGGCGACCGCTAACACGTAAAGTACTCACCCCTTAACACTCGCAGCAATAAAAATGAAAACATATCGCATCGCAACAATCCCCGGTGATGGCATCGGAAAAGAAGTGGTCCCTGAAGGACAAAAAGTCCTCGAAGCCATCGCTCAACAAGACAAGAATATTAAGTTTGAGTTTCAGGACTTTGATTGGGGTGGTGACTATTACCGCAAACACGGCGTCATGATGCCTGAAGATGGACTTGATGCCTTGCGCGACAAAGATGCCATCTTGTTCGGCTCGGCAGGCGATCCGCATATTCCGGACCACATCACGTTGTGGGGCTTGCGTCTAAAAATCTGCCAAGGCTTCGATCAGTACGCGAACGTTCGCCCTACTCGAATTTTGCCTGGTATCGATGCACCACTCAAACGCTGCACACCGGAGCAACTTAACTGGATCATTGTGCGCGAAAACTCTGAAGGCGAGTATTCGGGCGTAGGTGGCCGAGCCCATCAAGGCCATCCCATTGAGGTGGCAACCGACGTCAGCATGATGACTCGTGCCGGGGTTGAGCGCATCATGCGCTACGCCTTCAAGCTTGCTCAATCGCGTCCACGTAAGTTGTTGACTGTTGTCACAAAGTCGAATGCGCAGCGCCATGCCATGGTGATGTGGGACGAGATCGCGGTTCAAATCGCGAAAGAGTTCCCTGATGTCAAATGGGACAAAGAACTTGTCGATGCAGCGACAGCCCGCATGGTGAACCGCCCCGCCACGCTCGATACCATTGTCGCAACCAACCTGCACGCCGACATTTTGAGTGACCTGGCAGCAGCTTTAGCCGGCAGCCTGGGGATTGCGCCGACTGGCAACATTGATCCTGAGCGTCGTTACCCCTCGATGTTTGAACCCATCCACGGCTCGGCTTTCGACATCATGGGCAAAGGTCTTGCAAATCCGATCGGTACCTTCTGGTCCGTAGTGATGCTGCTCGAGCACCTCGGCGAACAGGCTGCAGCAGATCGGTTGATGCGGGCAATTGAGGCCGTCACGGCCAACCCTCGCCTGCACACGCGCGATCTCGGTGGGCTGGCGACTACGGCGCAAGTCACAGCAGCAGTGTGTGAGCAACTGAAGTAATTAGGCGTACTCATTCGTCTGGAGACACCCCGTGCACGCAAAATACGAACTTCTGGTCCGTGGCAATAGCTTAAGTTTCAAAGGTGGCTTTTTTGGCTTATGCAACGTAGCACTCGTCACGGCCGAAGACGGCACACGTATTTTGTTCGACACAGGTCACTACTGCGTGCGCAAGGGCCTCATCAACGGCCTGAAAGACCGTGGGCTTGCGCCCACGGATATTGATCTTGTTTTTCTGTCGCACCTGCATTTCGACCACTGCCAGAATCTCGATCTCTTCAAAGGCGTTCCCGTTGCAGTCGGAAAAACTGAAATTGAATATGCCCATCACCCACATCCAGACGATTTGTTCATCCCTTGGAAAATTCACGACCTCCTCGCAGACTTTGAATTACGGGTATTGCCGCAGCGCGGCATGATTGCGCCAGGGATCGAACACTTTGAAGTCCCCGGGCACACGACTGGCTGTCAAGCCCTGCGTTTTGCACAAGAGGATGGTCGCCGAGTCGTTTTAGCAGGTGATGCCATCAAATACCCAAAAGAGATCCTGGCGCAGGTCGGCGACATGTGCTTTGGCTCGACTGAGGACTCTAAGCGCTCGATTGCAGAAATTTGTGCAAACACCGATATTGTGGTTCCAGGTCACTTCCCGGAGATCTTTCGCCGCAATGGCAACTGGATCTGGGACGAACCGCCGTCAATCGAGCTAATTTTGCGGTAAAGCGCAGGCCGCATTCCGCTATGCGGTCAACTCGTTGCCACACCCATCGTCGACGCGTTGATGGGGGGCAATTCGTGACATAATTTTGGTGAGACGAATCATCCAAAATTACATTAAAAATGTCTGAGCATACGCAGCAGCAATCCCTCGGCGCCACTCCTTTTGCGGGACTCGTGGTGATCGAACTAGGAAACAGTGTGGCAGCCCCTTTCGCTGGTCAGATTTTCGGCGAACTTGGTGCCCATGTCATCAAAATTGAAAAGTCAGACGGTGATGATGCCCGTAAGTGGGGTCCACCCTTCTGGGAAGGTGCTTCACCCTTTTTTCAATCGCTCAATCGCAACAAGAAATCTGTGGTCTGTGACCTGCGTAACGAAGCAGAGGTCGAAGCACTGCGCCAGTACATCTGTGAGCATGCTGACATCGTGATTCAAAATTTACGGCCTGGACATGTACAAAAGCTCGGGCTTGATGGCGCCACGCTGCTCGCTCGTCAGCCTCGACTGATTTATTGCAATCTTGGCGCGTTCGGAAACACCGGACCACTCAAGGACCGCCCTGGCTACGATCCCTTGATGCAGGCCTTTGGGGGCATCATGAGTACGACGGGCGAACCCGGCAGACCAGCGGTACGCGTGGGCGCTTCAATCGTGGATATGGGCACTGGCATGTGGGCCGTGATTGGCGCACTCACCGCGCTGTTAGAACGCCACACGACGGGTCGCGGCAAAGTTGTTGATGTATCACTTTTTGAAACGGCAACAACATGGGTTTCTTTGTTGGCGGCACAGTACTTTGCTAGCGGCAAAGTCATGGCAAAACAAGGCTCCGGTGCCGCAGGAATTGTCCCGTACAAAAGCTATCTGACCAGTGACGGTGAGCTCGTGATTGCAGCCGGCAGCGACGCTCTATTTAAAGCGCTCGCCAAAACTGTGGGACACCCGGAGTGGAGCGATGATCCGCGCTTTATCGATAACCCCAAACGCGTCGAAAACGAAGTTCTGTTGTACGGCATGCTTGATGCGCTGATTGTCGCTAAGCCAACTGCACACTGGATTGCGGAGCTAGAAAAAGCTGGAGTCCCTTGCGCACCGGTTAACGATATTGGGCAAATGGCTGCCCACCCACAAACCGAAGCACTAGGCTTGATCCAGGATGTGCCTGGTTCAGCAATGCGCTTCATTGGGCTGCCGATTAGTTTTGACGGTGTGCGACCACACCCAAGCGCGCCACCTCCCAAGCTTGGCGAACACTCAGATTTGATTATTCAAAGGAATACGAAATGACCGCTTTCCCCGCTTACGAAACAATCACCACTGAAATGGTGGGTGCGCACGTCCTGAAGGTGACCCTTAATCGACCTCAGGTCGGTAATGCCATCAACACACAATCGGGTCACGACCTACTCGATCTTTGGAATCGCTTAACCGCCGACGCGGGAGACATTCGCTGCATCGTCTTGACGGGTGCTGGAGAGAAAATATTCTGTGCTGGCGGCGACCTCAAAGAACGTAACGGCATGACCAAGAAGCAATGGACCCTGCAACACGAGCTCTTTGAACGCATGTACTGGACTTTAGTTGACTTGCCCATCCCTGTCATCGCGGCGGTTAATGGGCACGCCTACGCTGGTGGACTCGAGATGGCGTTGTCCTGCGACTTCATCTACGCCAGCAACGCTGCACGCTTCGCCTTGACCGAAGTGACCTTAGGCATCATGCCCGGTGCCGGTGGCACGCAAAACCTACCTCGCGCCATCGGCGAGCGACGCGCCAAAGAAATCCTCATGACCGGCAAACCGTTCAGCGCACAACAAGCAAGCGAATACGGCCTGATTAACGCCATTCTCGAACCGACAGAAGTTCTCGCCAAGGCATTGGAAACGGCAGACGTCATTGCCTCCAATGCCCCACTCTCTGTGCGGCAAATTAAGAAGTCTGTGCGTTATGGCGGTCAAATGGAGTTGCGTACAGCGTTCCGCTTTGAAATTGAAGCGTACAACCATCTTATTGACACCGAAGATCGCATGGAAGGCGTCAAAGCCTTTAACGAAAAACGAAAAGCTAACTTTAAAGGCTGTTAATCATGAATCAACCCGTTCAAAACATCAGCATCTCAACCGGCGAAGACTATCCAGAGATTCGCGAAGGTGTAAAACGCGTTTGTGCAGATTTTCCTGGTTCTTACTGGCGCGGGCTAGAAGAGACTCTCGCCTACCCCACTGAGTTTGTGCAAGCCCTGACGGCCTCAGGCTACCTTGGAGCCTTGATTCCTGAAGAGTACGGCGGCAGCGGCATGCCTTTGCGCGCCGCGATGGTAATCCTTGAAACCATCCACGCTTCAGGCTGCAACGCAGGTGCTTGTCATGCACAGATGTACACGATGGGTACGGTTCTGCGTCATGGCAGCGAAGCGCAGAAGAAAAAATACCTACCTGATATCGCGAGCGGCAAACTTCGTCTTCAAGCCTTTGGCGTCACAGAGCCCACTACTGGGACAGACACCACCAAACTGAAAACGCGCGCTGAACGCCAAGGTGATCATTACGTCATCAATGGTCAAAAAGTTTGGACGTCGCGCGCCCTACACTCGGACCTGATGCTATTACTCGCTCGGACCACGCCGCTTGAGCAGATCAAAAAGAAGAGCGATGGGCTCTCGGTATTTTTGCTCGACATCCGTGATGGTCTGGGCAAAGGTCTGGACATTCGTCCGCTCAAGGCCATGGTGAATCACCATGCGACTGAGGTCTTTTTTGATAATCTCAAGATTCCTGCGGACTGTCTGATTGGTGAAGAAGGCAAAGGCTTCAAATATATTCTGGACGGCATGAATGCGGAGCGTATCCTCGTTTCGGCGGAAGCAATTGGCGATGCACGTTGGTTCACCCAGACTGCGGTGAACTATGTCAACGAACGCCGCGTGTTTGATCGCCCCATTGGCCAGAACCAAGCGGTCCAGTTCCCGATTGCACGCGCCCACGCTGAGACCGATGCAGCGGATCTGGTGCTACGTCGTGCTGCAGCGCTCTTCGATGCAGGGCTGCCCTGCGGCGATGATGCCAATATGGGTAAGTTACTTGCCTCGGAAGCGACCTGGCATGCGGCAGAGGCTTGTCTGCAGTGCCACGGCGGATTTGGCTACGCCAAAGAGTATGACGTTGAAAGAAAGTGGCGCGAGACACGCTTGTTTCAAATCGCACCGATTTCAACAAACTTAGTCCTTTCTTATATCGGCGAACACATGCTTGGCATGCCACGTTCGTTCTAATAATAAATAAAGCCATACCGGAGACATCAACATGACAGGTCTAACCAAAGCACTCGCCGCCTTCGTTGCCAAACCCAGTTTTGGCACTAATGAGCAAGCTGCACTCGAGGTGGCAAAAACGGGCTTTATCGATACGATTGCAACAATGATGGCGGGTCATGCTGAGCCAGTCGTCAATATCGTACGCAAGTATTTTGCCGACGCCACAACTCCAGCTGAAGCACCTGTGCCCTTTCTGGGCACGATGCACCCTGCCGCACAAGCAGCGTTTATCAGTGCAGTAGCGGGTCATGCGCTGGACTATGACGATGTGGCAATCTCTGGTCATCCAAGTACTGTGCTCGTGCCAGCTATTCTGGCAGAGGGCTACAAACTGAACTGCTCAGGCCTCGACGCGCTGCGCGCGTATGTTGTCGGCTACGAAGTGTGGGGTGAACTCGTTAACCGCGAAACCGACCAATATCACTTAAAAGGCTGGCATCCAACTGGCGTGTTTGGAGCAGTCGGTGCAGCTGCGGCTGTTGCTTACCTCAATAAGTTGAATGAAGCTGAGGCAAGACAAGCACTCGCCATTTCAGCGAGTCTGGCCAGTGGCTTGGTCGCTAACTTTGGAACCATGACCAAGCCCTTCCACGCAGGCCGAGCCGCCTCGCATGGCATTGAGGCAGTTAAGTTGTCCAAACTTGGCATGACTTCAGCGCCTGATGTTTTTGAACACCCTGCTGGTTACCTCTTTGCACTTTCGCTGGCTGGCAAGGTCGATCGCACCCGTCCTGCCGACACCCTAGGTAAAACGCTCAGAATTCTGGATAGCGGCTTATCCATCAAACGCTACCCTGTGTGCTATTCCAGCCACCGCACGATTGATGGCGTGATTGAGATCGCCGATCGGGAAAATTTGCAACCTGAAGAAATCGCAGAGGTCGCCCTCACAATGGGACCGGCACAAGCATCCATGTTGCGTAATCATCATCCAAAAACAGGTCTTGAAGCTAAATTCAGCGCGCAGTTTGCCGTCGCTTCGGCAATCGTTGCACGCGAAGTTGGACTATCCCAATTGACCGATGCGTTTGCGATACGCAAAGATGTCTCAAATCTGTATAGCAAGGTGAAGGTCTCGACCGTTGACACCTTCTGTCCGCTAGAGCCCGCTTTTGCGTTCACAGACCGAGTTGTTATTAAGACGACCGATGGACGCAGTTTTGATTCTGGAGAAATACGTTTCCCACTCGGTAATTCAAAGAATCCAATTGATGCCGCAGGCTTGAAAAAGAAATTCAATGACTGCGTTACAACAGGTCGTGCCATCAATCCAGCGATCAAGGGCGCAGACAATGGCCTGTACGATCGGATTGCGACACTGGAAAAACTACCTTCCTTGAGAACGCTCTTTTCGGCCTAACCCGGGGAGAACAGTTCACCTTCACTACAATGGCCAAAAGCGTTGTCTGGTTCAAAAAAGATTTGCGCATCCAAGACAACGCCGCGCTCTCCAAGGCAGCCGAGGCGGGACAGGTCTGTTGTATTTATATTGTGGAACCAAGCATCTGGCACAGCCCAGATGCTTCCAAGCAGCACTATGACTTTGTCCTTGAAAGTCTGCGCGACTTATATGTCGCACTCAAAAAACTTGGTGCGACCCTCCACGTATTAACGGGCGAAGCCTGCGATGTCCTCGCGCGCCTGCATGCACACACCCCGTTTGATGCAATCTACTCTCACCAAGAGACAGGTAACTATGCGTCTTTCATGCGTGATCTTGCTGTAAAAGACTGGTGTAAAAACAAAAATATCACCTGGCACGAGCCCATACAGTCAGGCGTCTTTCGTGGCCGGCTCAACCGCGACAATTGGCAAAAGCTATGGACGCAACATACAAGCCAGTCGCAAACGCCAACACCCGAGCGTCTCGTATCTTTCGAGCCGTTTGTCGAGCAGATCAAACCTCCGACGGCAGAGCAACTCGCAATCGATCTGCTTGATCCACCCAACCGCCAGCGCGGTGGGCGCTCTCAGGCTATGTCTGTACTCGACGACTTCATCAACAATCGAAGCGAGGGCTATCGCGGAGGCATTTCATCGCCGCTCTCAGCACCGACTGCGTGTTCAAGGATTTCACCCTATCTAACACACGGCTGTGTCAGCGTTCGGGAAGTCTATCAACGCGTCATGCAGGCGATCGCGGCTGAGGCACAAGAGGATAGCCGTCGCGCTAAAGGCTTGCGCAGTATGGTGAGCCGTCTGTACTGGCACTGCCACTTCATCCAAAAGCTTGAAAGCGAACCAGAGCTTGAGTTCCAAAACATGCATCGCGGCTACGACGGCCTGCGCGAAAATGACTGGAATGCCGAATACTTCACCGCACTAAGTGAAGGCCGCACGGGATGGCCGATGGTGGATGCATGTGTTGCGATGCTCAAACATACGGGTTGGATTAATTTTCGTATGCGCGCTTTGCTGGTCTCAACGGCGGCATACCCACTTTGGCTACATTGGAAGCCTGTCGGAAACTGGTTGGCACGCCACTTCCTTGATTATGAGCCCGGTATTCACTGGAGCCAGATGCAGATGCAATCGGGCACGACCGGAATCAACATCCCGCGCATCTATAACCCGATCAAGCAAGCACAGGATCATGATCCTCGAGGCGTATTCGTCCGAAAGTGGCTGCCGGAACTTAGACAAGTCCCAGATCCCTGGATTTTTGAACCTTGGAAAATTCCAGACGATCTGATTCGTACAGTCTCTAAGGTCTCTCCCCCTAAAATCAGACCACCAATCGTAGACTTAGAAGTGTCGACACGTTCGTCGAAACAGAAGTTGTATGAGCGACGTGGACGCCCCGAAGTCTCCGCAGAGAAATCAGCGGTCTTAGATAAGCACGGTTCACGTAAACGTCCGGTGTTGCGCACTAAACCCAAACGTAGCACTGTGCCCCCCGCCTCACCACAGCAAACTCTTGATTTTTAATGCCCCAGCGCCCCAACAATCGTATGCAAAAGAAGTCTGACCTACCCTCCAAAGTATGCCTGACTTGTACGCGTCCCTTTAACTGGAGAAAAAAGTGGGAGCGCGACTGGGACAACGTTAAGTACTGTTCGGATCGATGCCGTCAGGCGGGGCCGTCCAAGTGATGAAGACCAACATTTATTGGTTTAGACAAGATTTGCGTTTGGGGGATTCGCCCGGGCTAATAAAAGCCTGCAGGGGTGCGGAACAACTTATTCTTGTCTACATTCACCCAACGCGCCTTCAAGGTGACACC
>CAMCWG010000018.1 GCA_945882005.1 Bordetella parapertussis | reverse complement strand
GAAAAAGCCAATCCCAGCGGGATGGCACGATCAGGGCTTTGCGGGCACGAAAGGTGAAGTCACCCAGTATATTGATCAGCACTGGACTGATATGCGGCCGGCCAGCTTGCGCAAAGCGATGGCTGCGGCTACGAAATAGGTGTAGATAGATGAGAACAATCGCTGTTGCCAATCAGAAAGGTGGTTGCGCCAAGACAACCACCGTTGTGAATTTGGCGGCGGCGCTTGCGGAGAAAAAGCTTCGTGTTTTGGTGGTGGACTTAGACCCTCAAGGTAACGCAACGCATTGGCTAAATGCCTCCGGGCCAGTTGATGGAGCCTTTAGGCTACTGACGGGTACACAGGCCTTGGATGGATTGATTGGCAACTCCGGTACGCCAAATGTTGGGGTCATTGCAGCTAGCCAAGACCTTGCTAATGTCGAAAAAGCGCTTGCTGGAAAGTTAGCGATTGATTCAATCTTGAAGCGGCGTCTGTCAAAGCTAGATGTTACGCATTGGGATTACTTGCTGATCGATACGCCACCGACTTTAGGGGTTGTAACGCTTAACGCATTGGTCGCCTCGAAGGAGTTGCTCATTCCAGTCACGACGCATGTGCTTACTCTCTCTGGTGTTGCACAACTCATGGCGCTGGTCTCTGAGATTCAAGAGGTATTGAATCCTGAGCTTGAAATTTTGGGTTTTCTTGCCTCTCGCGTTGATGCGCGAACCAAGCATTCCAAAGAAGTATTGGAACTACTGACAGAACGATTCGGGACTCAGGTTCTCTCCACTGTGATTAGGGAAAATATTCGTTTGGCGGAGGCCCCTTCCCATGCAATGCCAGTTATTGAATACGATCAGAATTGCGTAGCTTCGGTTGACTATCGCTCACTTGCAAAAGAAGTCATTCAGCGTCGGAAGGAATAAATATGGTCACTACGCGTTCAAAGAAAACAATCAAAATTAATCCACTCGCAGTTAGCGAGTCTAGACCAACAAAACGAACAGGTTTGTTGGCGAGTTCATCTGCGGAGTCTGCGACGGAAAATAGTGTTGCGAGTCGGGCTAAGCCAGTGCCCAAAGCTAAACCAGCAACCAAGGTCCCGCAGCCCATAGTCGCAGTGGAGTTGCAGCCCGTCGTGACTAAAAAAAATAATGAAAAAGTAAAAACCGATAAGGCGATCGCCGCAAAAGTTCCTGCTGAACAAGCACCGAAAAAAACATCTAAATCGAGCGTCAAGGTAACTGTTAGCGACACGTCCTCCATCGCAAATGGTAGTAATGATCCGAAAGCGGGCGACGTGGCCGCCCGGAGGCCTCCTGTAGAGAAGCAGCCCAAAGTTAAGCAGCCGGCAGATCTTAGCCCCTCTGCGACTGAGGAGGTTCATGACGTTCCGCCCGCGGCTGAAAAAGAAAATCAATCTACCGGAGCTGACCAAGGCAAGGCCTATTTTGACTGGTTGTATCGCAAGCCTTCAGTTCGGGTGCGAGATGGGAAGGTGTTAGGTGCGCATGAGATCGTTCGCGGCCCTCAACTTGATGTTTATGGCTTCTACGAAGCGGATGGAAATTTTGTTTCCCTGATGCATCTGGAGGGACCTGTTGATCAACCGGAGGCGAATTTTTTGCCACTCGCCTTGACTGGATTTGCGATCGGCGGTCCGCTTGGTCTTGTGGCGGCCTCTCTGCTCAAAACACGCAAGCATTCTATTTTTTTGTCGCGGCAACCTTCGGGGGAGCACAAATACGTGTTGCTTGATTCAAAAGGCATTGAATATATTAAGCGAGTGGTGCATGCACCGTCGCCCTAGTTAATCTTTGTGTTTTGGTGAGCCCTTACCTAGGCAAGGTTGGCTCAAGTGTATTGACTTGTAGTTCATTAAATAGGTGACTGTTATGACTGAATCGAAGAAATCATCTAGTGCTCCGAGCAGCGATGCCGCAAACCAGCAGTTTGAAGCCGAATATAAGCATGGCGCCGCATTAGTAACGACAGCGTCCTTATCTGAAAAAGATTTTCAACGGTTATTGGCTGATCGAATTGTAAAAAACTGGTCTCAATGGGGAATGGTAGCTGGGTTTATTCCAGTTCCATTCCTGGATCTGGTAACGATTTCAGGGCTCCAGATCAAGATGGTCTACGATCTTTGTAAAGTTTACGACGTTCCATTTAAGCAAAGGCAGGTTCGTGCGATTCTGTCTGGGTTGGCTGGTGGCGGCGTCACAACGGTGTCATCTGCGGCGTTGTCTGGAGCTTTAATCAAGCATATTCCAATAGTCGGTTCGACGCTTGGTGCAATTACTCAGCCTGCGTTGTCTTATGCCACTACATATGCCATTGGGGCTGTGTTTGTGCGTCACTTTGAATCGAATGGTACCTTGATGGCAATGTCTGCCGAAGCGTTGAAGGCCAGTTATCACGAGCAGCTTCTCAAGGCTAAAACTATGTTCAATAAAATGGAGGGTGTCGTGTCACCTACCGCTCCGTCGGCGACATAGATATGTCGAGGGTTGGGGTGAATCACGATTGAATGGATTGAAAAAATGAGTAGTGGTCGTCAGATGTCAGAGTTGGTGAAGCTAGTACAGCAGTACAGCGGTCTGAGTCTGCGTCGAATTATCTCTGTCGCAGCGCTGGCCGGCTTGTCCAGCACTGCCTTGATTGCACTTGTGAATTATTCTGCCGCGCGCGTCGCGGAACATGAAACTCCCTTGTGGGCATTTTTTGTTTTCGTTCCGCTATTAATCTGTTACGCCGTGTTGTTGCGTGTCAACAATAGAGAAAGCATTACTGCCACACAGACGCTGATCCATCGAATTCGGATGCGAGTGATGGGTGAAGTGCTCAAGACGGACCTCTTGACGCTGCAGAAAATAGGTCCCCCACATATATTGACCATTTTGAGTCGCGATACGCTTACGATCAGTCAGGGGGCGACGATGTTTGTGCCGACCTGTCAGGCCGCAGCGATGTTGTGTTTCTCGATCACGTATTTATTCTTTATGTCTTTTGTGGCGGGATTAGTCACACTCATTTTTGGTCTTGCGGTGATTGTGTACTTTTCCCAGAGCTTCACGACAACGCATGGTATGTTGACAGAAGCTTGGGCGGAGGAGGGGCGGGCGGCCGACCAAATCTCTGACTTTCTCTCGGGTTTCAAAGAGATAAAGATGAACTCGGCCCGAGCGTTTGATATCAGCAGTGACATTATCGCTAGCTCACGTCAGGTGGCACAAGTAAAGTCCTCAGCGCTCGTGCACTTGTCGAATGGCTTTGCCTCCATTCAAGTCATGATTTACGTTCTAGTTGGTGCGACGATATTTGTAGTCCCCGTGCTTGCGTCGGACTTCAGTAGTAACGTTGTATCTGTCGCGACAACTGTGCTGTTTATCGCAGGCTCCTTGACGGGTGTCATCACGTCACTGCCTTTGCTTTCTCAGGCCAACACGGCTGCAGAGGAAGTGAATCGCTTCATGCAAGAGTTAGAGAAAATTAACAAACCGACAGCGGCAGAGAGCGAGTATATCGAGCCAACTGTTCAAAAGATTGCAGTTGAAAATGTTACCTATCGGTTTGCGGGTAAGTCCGGAGTTTCGCCTTTTGTCTTGGGTCCGATTAGTTGTCAGTTCGAAGCGGGTAACGTTTATTTCGTTCGAGGTGGTAATGGATCTGGCAAAACCTCGTTTATCAGGATTTTGACTGGCTTAATAGCCCCCGATTCCGGGCGGATTTATCTGAATGGTACGGAGATCGACGCGGCGCATTCTCAAGCGTATCGTGATTTATTCTCTGCGATTTATAGCGATTTTCATTTATTTAGAAAGCTCTACGGTATGTATGACGCGACCGAAGAAGAGGTCGAGGAGTGGTTGAAAAAGCTAGAGCTTCCTGAAAGAATTAAGTTCATGAATCACACCTTCAGCGATTTGAACCTATCTACAGGACAGAAAAAACGGATAGCGCTTATTGTCTCGATAATGGAGAGACGGCCTATCATCATTTTGGATGAGTGGGCGTCGGATCAGGATCCCGAGTTCCGTAAGTTCTTTTATGAAAAGATTATTCCTGAGTTACGTGCAATGAACAAAATAGTGATTGCTATTACGCATGATGATCACTATTTCCATTTAGCAGATCATTCGCTAATGATCGATCACGGCAAGCTCGTGAAGTTTGATTAATTGGGCAACCTACTATGAGTAGATTTTCGGGGTACTTTCGAGGCTTGCTTCTGGCCTATATTGCGTTTTTGCGATCGCACGCGGTTTCTATAGTCGTTTTGGTGATGTTGACCTTGGGTGTTGTCGTCGCCTTCTGGCCGTACTCTGTTCACATTATCCCTGCCGGTAATTTGGGTATTCTGTATAAGCGATTAGGGACTGGTACGGATTTAGATGAAGTATACAAAGAGGGTCTGCAGGTAACCTGGCCGTTTAACACCATGACGATTTACGATGCTAAGGTTCAGCAAAAAACGACGGATATTGAAGTGTTGACATCAGATCGGTTGAAGTCAAAAATGACACTGTCTTTCCAGTACGTCATCTATCCGTTTAACCTCCCATTGCTGCACAAATTTGTTGGACCAGACTATTACGAAAAAGTCATTCTGCCGATTATTGAATCTTCCGCACGAGAGTCGGTGGCTCAATATTCTTCGGTCGACGCCTTTACGAAAGATATACAAAAAATTAGTCAGACAATATCTCTTGACACGACAAATGTCATTCTTAAGAAAATTACGCCTACCGGTTTGACGGACGTGCGTTTGCTCACGATCAGTGATGTTCAGGTGATTAAGTTTAGCTTTCCGTCTGAATTAGAAGCTGCGTTACAAAACAAGGCAGTGGAACATGTAAAGTCCGAGGCGTATCAATACCGCATCGTGACAGAAAAGCTTGAGGCCGAGAGGAAGCGAATCGAGGCTGCTGGCATCCGTGACTTCCAATCCATCGCGGAGAGTGGTCTTACAGAGAACTTCTTGCGCTACAAAGGGATAGAAGCGAGCGCGAACTTAGCGAGTTCGAACAACAGCAAAGTGTTAATTTTCGGGTCGGGATCTTCTGGCCTGCCATTAATTATGGGCGGTAGTGAGGTCCTAAAGTAAGTCCCCGCGATAGTTTTTAATCGTCTGTTTGAACGTACATGTTGTAGGCATCGTCAAACACAATTTGCAGAGTAAAACTATTGCTAGGCTCTGCCTTGATGGTTAGTGTACGGTCAAGAAGATAGCTCTCATACTTCCAGCCCACTGGTGGGTTTAGCAATGGGCCGATTAGAGCGAGATTATTTGTATTGACATTCTCAATCACCCTTTTCGTGTAACCGAACATCACGTAGCGATCTCCTTCGGGTGTGACAAGGCGGTGGACTGGCTGACCGATGTTCCAAATATAGTGTATGGGACTTGTTAACTTAAAGGGTTTGTATTCACTCGCCACAACGCTTCCTTGCTGTAAGCCTTTATTCGCAATAGCGTCGCGGAAGTTTATGTCAATGTACCCAACAGGTGACAGCATCAAGTTGCCGACGCGGACAAATGGTTTTGGAAGTGTGGCGAGGTTCACATCCATTAGGTAGCGATGTGCGCCCCCACGTATGACGAACAACGGCTGCTGTACGGCTCTGAACTGCGCCTCTATTGATGTGGTAGTGAGGCGATTAAAATGATCTTCATCGCAATCTTGTACCAAGCCCAGCGTAGAGTACTGTGTAAGACGGATCCCACGTGCAGCTAAGCTGAAGTTGCCCACAAATATTGAGCATACGAGCCCGGTTCTTTGTGGCGCGAGGATTTGAGAGGATTTTTTTTCTGGTGGCGCACTACCTGAAGCAGGTGGCGTGCCAGCGGTGGGCTGTGCGACACCACCGGGTGGTGTCGATCCCCCCGGCGGGCCAGACGGCGGCGCAGAGGGCGCTGCAGAAGGCGGTGCAGCCGGGGGGCCAGAGGGAGCGGGTTGTGCAGAGGGCTGTGATACAGCTAGGAAACTGCTCAAGGTAAGGAGTGCAAGTAGTGTTTTTTTTACGATCACTCTTTTTATCCTTAGATTTTGTTTCAACGAAGTTGTTGATATTGAATGCGGATGTCTTGTGTGAAATCTCACGATGCTTGTATGATATCAAAGAACTCACCGATACCATAGCTTCCACTGTCCAAGCTACGCTGAACACTTAACGGGTCAACTCAGTTAATAGTTTCGTCAGACTCGCACCGAGGTAATAAATGACTGCCATTGTTGTTATCAAGATTTTGCTGGTTGGAGCGTTGCTGGGCGGCTTCATTATGTTTTCTTTATACCGACACAAGCAGCAAGTTGCAGCCGGTAAAAAAGTGAGCGTGTTAGCGACTCTATTTGGTTTTATTTTGCGCGTGGTATTTATAGGCGCTGCGGCCATACTAGGTTTTTGGTTTGTTACGAAGTTTTTAGCGTGACTACATTGTGATCGTCGTTGGAAGCGGACTTACATTTTAATTTTTTGCTGAAATAATTTTGGAGCATTGATAATGCGTCGCGTTTATTTTGCAGGTCTTTTGACTTTGCTGTTGGGATTAGCTGGTTGTGGGTCAATGAACTCGATGACCTTTCGCAGTATGTCGTCCGCGTATCGTGAAGTGGTTGAGTCTTACAGTAACGACAACATCTTAATCAACATCGTACGCGCATCTCAAAAAATGCCAGTCAGTTTCTTGGATATCCCTTCGATTATGGGAACCGGCAACGTTGGCGCGAGTGCGGGAATGTCTGGAGTCGTTTATGGTGCCGACCCAGGCTCCGTTGCAGGATTTTTTCAGCCTTGGGCTGGTGCGCAAGGTTTAGCAAACTACGCTCCTAACGTATCGATGAACGTGAGTGGTGGTTACACCTTTACGCAGTCTTCGTTGGATAACGCCACATTTATGAAGCCTTTCCTGTCGCCGATTGAGCCTCAGATCGTAGGCTTTTTGACTGCTAACCAGGCAGCTCCGAAGTCAGTTTTGTACTCGCTAGTTATCGAATCTATTGATATCGTTAATGAAAACAAAGACGTGATGCTGAGTTTTGTTAACGATCCAGGTAGCAAGGAATATGAGCAGTTTCAACGTGCGCTTTACATCTTGGTGGCGGCCGGTCTAACCGTCGAGCAGGTTCCATTCAAGATGCCCATGGGGCCTGAAATGGATGAGGCAACGATGCGCGCGTCGATGGGAATGTTCGCGTCAGCAATCGCATCGGGTGTTACCGTTGACGAGGTCGTCACTCCGGGACGTCCTAAAAAGTTCCGTCTTATTCGACTGATGCAACAGTCAAGGCTCTGCCTTAACAGGACGGACGGCGAAGTCCTCTTCGGAAAGTCTTTATCTCCTTCGATGTACTGTCAACAACAGTTCAAGCGACAGGTGGCAAGTCGCACTGCAACCGAATTAGCCAAACTATTGCAGGGTAGTCAGGATAGTACGCAAAAAAATCTGTTGATCAATATCAAGCTTCGTTCCACACGCAACGTCTTTGACTTCTTGGGCGATATCGTCTCGATGCAAAACGCAGAGAAGCCCACGGTCGTCAAGATTTTTAATCCTGATTTACTAAGTGGCGCTGGTAACGTTAACATTGCCGACTACCCACCGGTTCCGTTATTTGTAGTGCAAAAGAATCAACGACTCTCCAATTCGTTCACTTCGCTTAGCTATCGCGGGGACACTTACTCATTGCCAGTTGGCGATGGAAGCTTCACGAGAGACGTCATGGTACTGCTCTCTCAACTGCTGACGCTCAACAAAATTGCAGGGTCAATCCCGCCGTCACCTTCGGTTTTGGTTAAGTAAAAGTAGAGTGGTTCTTCTGATGTGAAACGGCTCCCGAATAATCGGGAGCCGTTTTTTTTTGAACTAATCAAGCATTCCTGCGCGGACTATTTGTAATACTTGCTCGAGGTGAGTGTTCAAGAAAAAATGTCCCCCATTTATAGTGTGGATCTTTGTTGGCTCCGCAGTTTGCAGGGCCCATGGGTTCGTGGTCTCAGTTGAAGTTTGATGATCGAGGGCGCCTATGATGACCTCGAGTGGGCATCGTAATGGTTTTTTTTGTTCGTAATGGTACGTATCGCATAGCTTAAGGTCTGCACGAATCGTGGGTAGTAAAAGCTCCATTAGCTCCGGACTGTTTAGCGCCTCGCTCGAAAATCCCCCATATTCGTTAAGCTTCGCTATCAAGGCCTCTTGAGGTAGGTCAGCCATAGGAAGGCGTTGTAGAGGCAGGTGCGCAGCTCTATGGGCTGCTACGAAGACTCGCTCAGGCCCGACTATTTGATCACTCACCTCTTCTATCTGGCGCGCTAGTTCAAAGGCAAGCAATGCGCCCATGCTGTGACCGTAAATTGAGTATGGCTTGTCTAAAAACGGGCGTAATGCCGATAACAAGGCATCGGTGAGTGCTTGGCAGTCATCATAAGCAGGCTCGAGCAACCGATTCTCTCTGCCGGGTAACTGAATTGGACAAACTTCGATGCTTGGTCCTAGCGCGTTAGCCCATTTTCGATATGCAGAGGCTCCGCCTCCGGCAAAGGGAATGCAGAACAAACGTTTTTTTGCATGCGGCTGTGGGGCAGAGCGTATCACCCATGGACTGGTGACCGTGCGCATTTCAATCAGCTAATTTCTTTTTGTGAAAGAGAGCTTTACCTTTCTCGAACTGATCGACGAAGTACTGCTCAACCTCTTTTACTGAAAGCTCTGAGATTTCTAGGTCGTTCTCAAAATGCTGAATTAAAACCGCTCCCAGCGCGTGGGTTGCCCCGAAAGCGACGGCGGGAAGCGTAAGTGTTGAGATGGTTGTGCCAACGACAGGTATGTTTTTAATTAGCGTGAAAGCTAATCCTGCTGATACTAGGCCGGTCAGGCTGCCGCCGACTAAACCAGAGATAATTGAAGATATCGCATCGCGCTCAAACCGCTTGTCGTAAATTTTACAAAGGCTATGTACCATTTTTGCCTGAACGGCCGAAATGGATAGCAAATCAACCGCTGGTACGGGAACAAATCCAGCCATGGTCGCCCATTGGCACCATTGGTGCACCGTGCGATCTGCGTAGAGTCGCCTGAAGTTTTTATCAGTATTGGGTTCGGGATTTTTTGTACCTTGCGGGGGGTCTATATGCGACTAGCGCTCAAAGAGCTCGGTCGCGAGTTTCGCCTTGCACTCGGTCGAGGCTTTGTTTGGCGGCATGGTTTCAGGATCATTTTTCACGGTGATACAGTATAGAGCTTGCTAACTATATTTTGCAATTGACGATACCCTACTGAGCTCGCATGAGCTCGCATCTTTAAAAATGAAAGAGCTGCACGTTCAAATAATTGATAGTATGCAGACTCTGATTGTAACCTCGGTTCAAATAGCACGAGTTCTCCGGGGTAATCACAGTACACTTGCAACAGCAGTGGAGCCAAATAGCGATAATGTCTTAGCATTAGCGGTGTTTTGAATTACTCGTGAATCGCATGAATTGACCCCTTCCTTCGTGAAAAAAAAATGAGATCGATCTTCTTTATTATCGGTACCCTGTTGGTCAGCTCCGCATGGGCCCAGACTTGTGACACGGTTAGTATTTCAGGCCCTTCCGGAGATGCTCCTGCTTCTTGGGTGCTCGATGGCGAACTCATTGGCGCTGGGGTCGAACTGGCGCAGACTACGCTGAAGGCGGCGGGAGTTAAAAACGTAAAAATCGTGCGTTTTCCCACTTGGGCTCAGTCCCTAGCTGCGGTGCGGTCGGGCGAAGTAGATATGATTATTTCTGCGGGTTGGTCTTCGGATCGTTCTCGCTACTTGACTTATGTATACCCGTCTTATGCGTATCAATTTTTATATGTGATAGTTCGACGAGGTGATCAGTTCCAGCTGAACCAATACGCAGATTTAAAAGGGAGAAAAGGGGTCGCGGGGGCTGGTGTGACCTTTGGCGACAGCACGTTCGGGACGTTTGTTGAAAAAGAATTGAACCTGACGCGATCGCCTGGGCTTGAAGAGTCTTTTCGGCGGCTGTTAGCTCAAGAAGTCGACTATGTCCTAGCCTATGAGGACTCTGCGTCCTCTGAAATATACCGACGCGATCTGGGTGATAAAGTTCAAGTTTTGGCGACTTATCCATTTCGCATAGATACGTTTTTTGCTTTTTCTAAACGCTCCAAATGCGCTGCCCTTTTGAAAGAAAAGGTCGGACAAGAAATTGAAAAGGCTAGTAAGAAAAATCAGTATTTCATGCTTCTAAAGAAGTACCGGAGTATTTTTAACGAAAGTCAGCCGGTTGCGCCAGTTCCAATGCCAGCCGCTGCGCCAGCGCCTATGCCAGCGGTGAAGTAACGATTGTTCTGGCGGAGCCAAGCTGTGACAGCGACGCTCTTGCTTGCGAGCGTTAGGCAGGTTTTTTTGTGGGAAAATGAAGCGCCGTGTTACTTTCGCAGGCTTATGTAGAGTTTAGGCTGGATGTCGATAGTGAAGAACACCTTAGCATTTCGTCCTAGTGAATACACAGCGATGCTCATTCAGCAGATTAGGCTGGAGAGCGCCCGCATTAAAGGCAAATCCGCTCTAGAAATTGGTTGTGGATCCGGAGTTGTACTGGCGGCCTTGGCAAAAGAGGGCGCCCAGCGCGTCTGTGGGGTTGATATCGAGGCTGATGCAATAGGCGTCAGTACACAAACCCTGAGTGCCGAGGGATACCTAGACATAGCAGATTTACACACAGGAGACATGTGGTCAGCACTACCTGATCGAGTGTTCGATGTCATCGTGGCCAACTTACCCCAGGGTCCCTTTGAAAAGCCGATGCCTGATGGTCGTCCCGTGACCTGGAGTTTTGGGGGGTCAGATGGACGGGCGGTGCTTGATCAGTTTCTAAATGGGGTTGCTGCGCATTTAACGGTGGACGGCTGGGGGTTAATTACCCACTTTGACCCGATCGATGTCGCCAAGACGATCGCGATACTTCAGGCCTCTGGGTTTGAGGCTAAAATTGTCATGACGAGGTTGCTGACTTATTCGGAGGAACGCTTGAGTAAACTGGCTCCTCAGGTTGTTGCCGGCAGGGTAGGTAAGTCGATCGTTTCTTATGGCGAGTACGTGTTTGCCGAAGTTCATATTGTGGAGTTCCGACGTGTTTTCGGTGGTCTCAAATAATCCGACGTGCTTGCGCTAGTCTCAAATCGAACACATATTTTGTATATCACTGCGCTAACCAAATCGTTTTGTAGGATTCTTCTCCTTCTCAGTGTGTTGCTGACTTTGGGCAAACCGGGGTTGGCTCAAGAATCGCTCTCTCCGGATGAGGCGTTAAAGAACCTTCTCTCGTCTGCTGTCAGTAACTGCAAATTAGAAAATTCTGATTTGTTGCACACCGTACTATGCGACAAGCGGATACGTTTCGGGCTGAACGCAAGGTATCTAGGGTTCGGATTTGAGAAAGATGGTAAGTGGTCTGGTTATGAAGTGGATATTGCCAGACGCATTGCCGCTAAATTAGGCGTTGAAGCGATATTCGTTGCAGTCACGGGAGCGAATCGAATTGGTGCGCTAGGAGAGAAACGCGTAGATGTTGTTCTCTCGACCTTGGGACACACGACACAACGCGACAGTCAGGTTACTTTTGTCAGACCTCATTACTATGCATCCATGACTGAAATCATGGGCGAACGTAATATTCGAGCCGTCGATTGGGGTGGATTGACTGGCCGTACCGTCTGCGTGACGGTTGGTTCCTATCAAAACGCTGGCTTGGTCGGTCACGGTCTTCGTCTGATGCTTTTTGACGGTTCTGCTAAGTTGCAAGAGGCGCTCGAATCCGGCGTGTGTGAGTTAGCGGCACATGACGACAGTTATTTTGCTGGGCTTTACAGTAAGCCGGAGTTCGCAAAGAACTTTGATGCAAAGTTTCGTTTTGCTCCCGTACCTTGGGGTGCAGCTGTTCCGAAAGATAACGCAAAAGACTTGGCGCTCGCTTTGAGTCTGACGTTTCAAATTATGCATCGCGATGGCACGCTGCTAGAGCTCGCACGGGCCAATAACATTAATCCCGATTTTCTTGAGGACCAGCGTAAAACTTGGACGCAGGATATCTGTAATCGGTCAGTTGGCAATTCTAACCCTCAGTGCATACTCCCACCGCTCGACACCGTTCTTAAGCCCACATGGTTCAGCGGTTTCGTTAAAGAGGTTGAAGTTTTTACTTCAAACCTGACGGGTGTCGACATTGCGTTGCCGTGGCTCACTACAGTATCAGGGTGGACTCTTTTTAAGACGGGTGTTCTATACACAATTCTTTTGCTCGTCGGCGCGTTAGCTGCCACGTTGATCATTGCTTGCCTTGTGGGTTGGGCGCTAAGTTCACCGAGCCGGGCTCTGCGCTGGCCAACTAGCCTAATCGTCATAGCGGTTCAGTCTACCCCTTTTGTTCTAGCGTTGGTAATTGGCCTTGTTCTTGTTACGGCCATCTTCTCGTATTCGGTAGGCCTGGGCTTGGCTGTTTGTATCTTAGTGATCGGCCTTATGAATGGCGCAAATGCTGGTCAGTCCATCTCGGAGTCTGTCATAAGTATCTGCGGTAGTAGTCCTGAGCGCTCAGTTGGACTCTATGTTGAAGCGCTGCGTCGCTCACATATTCAGTTGCAAGCTTTTCTTGTTAACGCCAGTAAGGCGTTGCCTGCGGCAAGCTTTATCGGCGCACCTGAATTACTCACTTCGATGACTGATATCAGTTCTTTTTCAGGCTCTCGGCTTGCGACGTATGTCTTTTTAATGCTGTTTTATATGGGCATTGTTTTTGTGGTCGTTTGGTTGTGTGGTAAGGCAGGAGAGTGGATGGCGAGACATGAGCCTAAATCGGAGACTATCCGTGACTGATATTCTCAGCTTTATTCCGCAAGGCTTTTTCGGCTCGCTTGGCAGTGGGATGCTGGTTAATTTCAAGATCGCTTCTCTAACATTACTTTTCAGCTTGTTAATAGGTGGTTTACTCGTTGGGTTTAGTTTGGCAGGTGGTTTTGTAGGCAAGATCATCGGATTCTTTATTGCGTTGATTCGCGCAATGCCGACTTTTCTTGTGATGATTAGTCTGCTTTACCTGCTACCAAGACAAATTGTCATTGCTGGATCAAACTGGACCTTATCCAATGTTTCAATTGTTGTCCTCTCGCTCTTGCCTTATGCCGTCGCATACGTCTTTGATAATTTTTTAGAATCGATTCGGCAGTGGCGACTCGGGCAGATTATTACTGCGCTTCAACTGCTCCCAAACTTAATGCGAATGTATTTCATATTGATTATGTCTTCAGCTTCCGGTGCCGCAATTGGTGTAACGGAAGGTGTTGCAACGCTGGTGCGTTACGCGATGCGGATAGAGTCTATTGATCAGCGTTTATTGTTATTTGCAATTGGAATTATCTGCTTTGGAATTATCATGCAGGTTGGATTCGCGGTTGTCAATTTTTTTAGAGCTGCATTGACATCAAAGTTTTCCAAGCAGCCTCAGTCTTAAGCTTGGGCATTTATTGCTGTCTCAATTTGGTCGTGCGGTCATTCACTATTCTTCGATTGGAATTTACAAATGTCTTCGGAGTTGAGCGAAAATCTACTAACCGATCATAATGCTTATTACTTCAATCTCTTGTCAGATCGCTTTCACCCATTACATTCTATTTGGGAGGCGAATTTAAAAAAGAGATTTGGCATCACTTTTAAGCCTATCTTTGTTCTTCCTTCGCGACATAGCGACTTGTTTGAAGATGAAAATTACATTGTCATCAATCAGTATCCAAGCCCAGGCTTTGAGACTTCGAGTCCGTCGACACACACATTTACCGTGTTGGCAGCTGATGACTTAAATAGGCAGTTCAGCAGTAACAAGTTCGTTCGTGAGCTCATCGCTAAGCTGCTTGTTAAACAAGAACAGGTGTTTGTGCTCAGTCTGACGAGTGTCGGGTTAGCCTTCGACAATCCAAAGGTCAAAGTTCTTGGTCCAGATCCTAGCGTTGCTGCAAGATTTGATGATAAAGCTGAACATTTGAATGTGTTCCGTCATTTAGGTTTTTCAATGAATCATACTTGGGTGTATTCCAGCTATGACGAATTGCAGGCTAAGCACACTGAATATCCATTTTTTCTTTCAGCTGCATTTTCTTCTGCTGGGAGTGATAGCCAAAGGATCGAATCGCGTCACGAATTGACGTCATATTTTGAAAGCATACGATCGCTCAACAAAAGCAATCACTTTATCGCCGCAAGACTATTGGAAGACATTGTGCGTGCGCCAAACGCTAGTGCAATTGTCCTTGGTGAAAATAACACCCTTGTGGTGTGCATAACAGATCAGATTTTGCGTGGTCATCAGTACCTCGGTAACGTCTATCCCTCAAGCGTTGACGAGCGGCATCGCTCTATGATTTTTGAGATGACAGAGGCTGTCGGTAATTACTTGTCACAACACGGATTTCGAGGTTTGTTCGGGCTAGATTTTTTGATTACCAGTACCGGACATTGTTATGCCCTTGATCTTAATCCCAGAAGGCAGGGATCGTATCATTGCAATGTCATGATGTCTAAGGAAATCAACCTTATTGATCTTGAGCAGAGAGTCATTTTTGATGAGCCCTTACCTGCGATGCAAAATAAGAAGTTTTCTCCGCCCTATTGTTGGGCACATAGCAAAATCATGCCTTATCGCGCGAATGCAACGCTAGGCGACGCCTTCGAAATTGGTCATTCAACACCATTCGATAAAGTGGGAACGCACTATGCGGCCGCTTGGTACCCCAAGGGCAGTGTGCTCAGTGGTGGCGCTGCGGGGCACTACTCGCGAACAGATATTTCTCGTGAGCGATTGCTAGCCATGCTTGAGCGCGATGTTGACGAGCTAATCACTCAGCTTTACAGCTACCCCGCGAGCGGATCGTAATACTCGTGGAGGTATTTGATTATCTGCGGTTGGCTTAACAAAAAAAGGCGGATGAATAATTCATCCGCCCTTTATTACAAAAACTAAAAAATATTTTTAAACAGCCTGAACTTCTGCTGCTGCGGCTGCTTTCGCTGCAGCTTTTTCTGCTCGGGCAGCTTTACGCGCTGCGATTGCATCTTTGACGTGGGTCCACAAGAACTTGTCAGTTACTGATTTCGAGAACGAGTCAGCACATACCAAAACCACAGCTGCTGGGCCGATCGCGATGCGTGCGCCAATGCCAACTGCGGCATGTGCTGCACCTGCTAAAAACTGCCCGTCCATTAGAAGACTTGCACCTGGGAGCACAGACTCGCCCACCAGTTTCGCGCCATTCGTTAATACATTCAGGTCGTTTGCTTGAGTTTGCATGATTCCGTTTTCTCCAAGATTAAGAATTTTGAGCTACGTGTTAGCGTTCGCTAGGTTTTGCTCTAGGTATTACCCTCAACTGCGCACAAATAAATAGTAGCAGTTAATTGTGTAATGAACAATACTCGCTCCGCTCTCTGCCGTGTCGCGCATGTTATCTAAATTCTCATTAAATCAATATGTTATGTATTTTTAAGTCGTCTCGTTGGGCGTAATCTTATTGTTTATGACTGGATTCAGTTCTTTTGAGAGGAATTGCGAGAGTCTTCCATAATCATCTCAGCCGCCTTGTTCGCAACCATAATAACTGGAGCGCTCGTATTACCCGAGGGTACTTTAGGCATCACTGAAGCATCTACGACGCGCAGACCTAGTATGCCGTGAACGCGCAAGCGTTGATCGACGACTGCGAGGGCATCTGAACCCATGCGACATGTGCCGACCGGATGGTACATCGTTTGTGCTTGTTCGCGACAGTAGGCGATAAGTTCTTCGTCTGTGTTCCTGTCGGGTCCTGGCAAGGCTTCGCCTGTGCAGATATCCCTAAACGGTGGCTCGGTAAAAATGCGGCGGATCAGGCGCAAGCCGAAGACTAAGGGTGCGGTGTCGCGTGGGTCCGTGAGGTAGCTCGCGAACATTTTCGGGGCTTGTCGAAAGTCTGCAGATTTCAACGTCACAGAGCCAGCCGAGTGCACGTGAAGCAAACCACAGGAAGCGGTGATGGCAGGAAAGTTGTCTGCCTGAAACATGCCTCCTGCACCCAGCATACTGAAGGGGCGCATCTGCATTTGCAGATCGACTTTCTCGGAGTTGACTCCAGACTTTGCAAAGAGCGCGACTTGTGCCGCCGCCGAATTCAACAGTCCCTTGCGGCTAACTAGGTAGCGCAAAATATCGGGAATCATCCGCAGGTTGCTGCAGATTTTATGATTGACCGAGAACGCTGGCTTCACTTTTGCCATCGCATGGACGTACACATGATCGTGTAAGTTTTGCCCTACACCTGGTAATGGATGGATCACGGTTATGCCGTGTTTTCCTAGCTCGTCAGCAGGGCCAATGCCCGACAGCATAAGAATTTGCGGTGAATTAATTGCGCCAGCTGAAAGAATCAATTCTCCAGCGGTGACTTCAATGGATTGACCATGCTGTTCGTAGCGCACACCTGTTGCACGCTTACCTGTCAACACAATGCGTTCGACTAGCGCATTGACTGCGACCGTTAGGTTCTTTCTGTTGCGAATGGGCTTCAGAAAAGATCTGGCCGCAGAAGAACGTATGCCGCGGTGAATCATTAATTGAACGTATCCAACTCCAGCCTGGTTGACGCCATTAAAGTCATCATTTGGTTCAATGCCGGCGTTTACAGCGGCGGCCACAAACGCTTGGGACGCCGGGTGAGGTTCCTGCAGGGCAGAAACTTTGAGCTCACCCTGAGACCCATGGAGGGCTGACTCTCCGGCGAAGTGACACTCTGTCGCTTTGAAGTGAGGCAGAACGTCGTCCCAGCCCCAACCTGGATTGCCCGCATCACGCCAGCCGTTGTAATCATCAGGGGTGCCGCGCATGTAGACATGGCCGTTGATGCTGCTCGAACCCCCGAGGGTTTTGCCGCGTGGCCAGTGGAGCCGGCGACCATTGAGGCCTGGCTCAGGCTCGGAGTGATAGCCCCAAGTGATCTGAGGATCAGCAACGATGCGCGGCACGCCTGCTGGGATCTTAATCCACGGATTGTTGTCGGCAGGGCCGGCTTCGAGGAGCAAAACCGTCCGGGTTTCGTCCGCGGATAATCGGTTGGCGAGTACGCAGCCGGCAGAGCCTGCGCCAATGATGACAAAGTCATAGGTAGTGTGCATGCTGTGATCTCTATTTCAGTTTGCGCAGATCAGCCCAGTTTCGCTGCATCTCAACAAATAAGAAAGACGCCGACCAGGTGATCAAAACGATGCCGGTCAGCGACTCGATGCCACCCAGATATCTAAGCCGACCTTCAGCGATAACATCACCATAACCGACGGTCGTAAACGTTACAAAGGATAAATAGACGCAGTCAAGAAGCCCGCCGTGGTCGAGCAGATTTCCCGCCAGCTTACCCATCCCTTCTATCATGCTCGAAAAATAGAAGGCGAGTGCGAAGAGCCAGATTTCGACCACATGCACGATAAATACACACAGGACTCCCACCAGGACCTGCAAGCGAGGACGGATTTGACAGAGTTTAGGTAGTTTTTTTGAGAGCCAGAAAAGGGCTTCGTAGTGAATCAACATCGTCATCGTGACGACTGTTGAGTTAATAAGAAAGGCTGTAGCCAAAATCATCGAGTCGGTCCTGTTGGCAAGTCTGCCCACTATAGCGAAGAATCGTAAATTATTCTTGCGCGCTCAGATCAATGCCTTCATGTCGGGCTACTTTTTCCAGTGCTTGCTCAAATAGCGCACGTGCAGATCCTGACACTGATGATAAGTATGCATGCAGGTGCGCATCCTCTGCGCCTTTGTTCAGGCACTCTTGGCTGTATTGCTCAAAGCTCGCGAGCTGCGCGATGATTTCTGCGACGTGGCGAGGGCACTCGCATAGAACGTTGGTTGAAATCCCACTGATTTTCTTGAGTATCTGATCAGAATACTTGCGCGCCGGTATCGTTGCACTCGTTGAGGTTTCGCTCAGTTGTTGACTCGCATCGACCACCAACACCGAGTTGATGAGCTCTGCGAGCTCATAGTCTGATAGAGGCTCACGACGAACGATCATCCCATTCTCGCGCATCGCGCGCACGACTTGTTCTCGGCCGTAGTTATAGAGGACAACAATTTGGCTGGTGCGCATCGCACGAGCTGCTTGCAAAATGTCATTCACGACGATTTCGTGCAGGGTGTTGATCTTTAGTAAAAAAATGTCTGGCGACGAGGAGGGTGGCGTCTGACGCGCTGCCTCTACGCTCTGGTACACCCCGGTGACGGCAAGTTGGGTGTTTTGGAGATACTTTGCGAACGGCGTTCCCTCTACTTGCCCCGCTAGTGCAAGTCCAACGATCGCTAAAGAGACATTTCGGGTATGCCCTGATTTTGCACTGCTCACTCTCTGGATGGATTGCCTTTGCAGGAGCCCGTTTAACGCTTCGAGATCAAGAGGCGCGATGGTGCTGATGGCGTGGCCTTGATCGCTCAACTGTTTTAAAAGTGTCGCACGTAATAGATCTTCCTCACCGTAGAGGCGGTGCTGCCCTGCGGTCTTTATGGGGCTCAAGGCTTGGTGCCTAGACTCCCAGACTCTTAGGGTGGAGACGGGCACGCCCGCGAGTTTTGCGATGGCACCGATTCGATACTGTTGCGAGAGCGATTTCAATTTAAATTTAGTATGAGTAGGTATTGAACAGATTGTAGCGGATATTTTCAAATATATATGTATTTGAATAGATTTATAGTAGATAATTAACCGTCGAAATAGTTTTAATCTACTCAAAGAGAGTACGTCCATGAGCGCAAATGAAGCAAAGCATGCATTAAATCTAGTTGTTTCTTTGGCTAAGTTGCCAAAAGCCTCAACGCTGACCACCCAAGAATTGGCGAGACGCCTGAGCCTCTCGGTGTCGTATGTGGAAAATCTGCTCAAGCTCTTGCGGGCGAACGGCTTTGTATCTTCCCGGCGCGGTCCTTTGGGTGGGCACTGTTTTTGCGGCGCCGCAGCTAGACTGTCCGTCTGGGACATCGTTTCCGTGTTTTATGTGGCACCTGCACCGCTTCGCCACAGTGGTTCGCGGGAGGACTTCACGGGCTGGCTCGAAGCGCAGTACGAGCTGGCGCGCATCGAGTTTTTCAAATCGCAGCGTTTCGCGGACTTGTTAGGTGACAATATTCCCGAATGGGATACCGACATACGTATCGATAGAGAAGAGCCAAATTTTGAATACGCTGAGCCACACTTCCAGAATCATCGAAATGGCTTGGGAAGATCGCACGCCTTTTGAGGCGATCGCCCAGCAGTTCGGTTTAAACGAGGCAGAGGTGATAAAGTTGATGCGTCGCGAACTCAAGCGCGCGTCATTCAAACTCTGGCGCGAACGTGTGTCGGGACGGCACACCAAACACTTGGCACTCAGGCCGGTGTCGATGGCGCATGAATACCGCCATGTCGCACGTTTAGGAAGCAGATGAGCACAACATTACTTGCACCGCCCTTGACTGCACCGCTTGAGCTGCAGGGCAAGCTCAGAGAGCGAGGATTTGCTGTGCTGTCGCCTCAGGCAGTGAGCGACTTGAGTGATCTTGCGATTCCTGAATTGCTGAGCCTCAACGCGTTCTGGAATAATCTGCCGCCCGATCAGTATCTTAAAGACGGTGGGCGGTACCGGCGTCGGCGGCATGGCAGTTTTTTAGTGAAAGATGATGCCGTTGAGCGTCATGTAGACCGAGCGCACTGGCAGCCTCTTTCCTACAATGCGCTGCACGGTGGGATGCTGAGATGGTTTGATCCGCTAGATGGCGCAATGACAAGCACAACTGTGTGGTCAAAGTTACTCGCTTTTTTGGGGACCGTGGCGTCTGGTTTGCGGGGTAACCAGACTTGGTATGTCGAGGCGCATCCTTTCCGGATTGATACAACTGACGGTATCGGTAGACCAACGCCAGAGGGAGCCCATCGTGACGGCGTTGATCTTGTTGCTGTATTTTTAATCGCTCGCCATGGCATTAAGGGAGGCGAGACGCGGGTGTTTGACGTGAGTAGCCCGTTCGGACAACGCTTTACCTTGACCGAACCTTGGTCGTTATTGTTGCTGGATGATGCGCGGGTTATTCACGAAACCACCCCTATTCAGCCTCAGGGTGAACTGGGGTGGCGAGACACACTCGTGATTACGCTGCGTTCCGGCGGTTTCTTAGATGAACCCGTCAAGGTGCCCGCGTAGTCAACTGCGCCTTACTTCGTTTTCATCCCGTCAACAATCTTCTTGTAGATATCGAGTTCGGCGGAGATAAGCTTTTTGAACTCTGCCTGTGACATTTTTGTAGCGTCAGCACCCGTATTGGCCAGTTGTTTGGCAACAGCGGGGTCAGAGATGACTTCGTTGAGTGACTTGCTAAGCCGTTCGATCACCGCGCCTGGGGTGCTGGCGGGTGCGGAC
>CAMCWG010000017.1 GCA_945882005.1 Bordetella parapertussis | reverse complement strand
CGCAACCTTAAATCGTGATCTGGCCTATATGCGTGATCGGCTCAATATCCCCTTCGCTTGGGATGCGACGCTACGCGGCTACGCCATGACACGGCAACCGTCGGAGGACAAAACCTTCGAGCTGCCAGGCGTTTGGTTTAACCAGCAAGAGATCCATTCTTTACTCACGATGATTGAATTGATTTCAAAGCTCGAACCGGGTGGCTTGCTACTGCCACACGTTTCACCGTTTAAGAGCCGTCTTGAGGGCTTATTAGACGGGGGTGTTGGTGGTTCGAAAGAGGTGATGTCGCGCATTCGGATTTTGCCGATGGCGCAGCGCCAAGTGTCGGGTGAATATTTTCAAGTGATCACCCACGCGTTGGTACAACGCAAGCGTCTCGACCTCAAACACTTTGCACGTCAAACGGGGCAGGCGACCGAGCGTCAAGTATCCCCGCAGCGGCTCGTGTACTACCGCGACAATTGGTACCTTGATGCTTACTGTCATCTACGCGATGGTCTACGCAGTTTTGCGCTCGATGCCTTGAATGGTGCACAGTTAACAGAGCAAAGCGCGAAGGACGTTCCCGAAGGCGAGTTACGCGAAATGTTTGAGACGAGCTACGGTATTTTCTCTGGCAAGAATAGCCAGCTTGCAAAGTTGAAGTTCACACCCTTCAGAGCACAATGGGTCGCGCGCGAAGTCTGGCATCCCGAGCAGGTGGGTGAAGTGCACCCAGATGGCAGCTACACCTTAGAGGTGCCGTATGGTGAAGACTGGGAACTCATCCAAGATATCTTGCGTCAAGGGCCTGATGTTGTGGTTATCGGCCCGCCAGCACTTAAAAAGAAAGTAAAAGAGACCGTGCAAAAAATGTCGCAGCTTTATTAGGCGCTAGCCAGTGTTGACAAAATTTGGTTCAGCTAACTTAAGCGCCTCAGCTGGGCATTGCCGAATAAGTGGCGCCACGTCCGCAGCATTCCCTTTAAGCCAAGTCTCGTAGCTGTCGGGGTTCAGGATCACCACCATGCGTTTTTCGTCTTGCGGTTTGTGCAAGAGCTTAAAGACAGCGTGATCGTCCGCGTTAACCGTCAGCATCGTGTAGCTTTCTACCCAGCCGGTCGGGCCACGCCAAGTCGACCAGATTCCCGCGATACCCAACGGTTCACCATCGGCACGTGATACTTCGGCGGGCACGGCCTTACCTGAGCGCCAGTCGGGCTCAAACACCGACAGTGCCGGGATGATGCAGCGTTGGCCTTTTCTCCAGGCATCACGAAACGTTGGCTTCTCTGCGATGGTTTCGCTGCGGGCATTGAACGTGCCCTTGACCTTGCCATCTTTAGACCAGTGGGGGATGAGACCCCAGTGACCAGTAAGTGCCTCGCGCGCGGGAACCGCCTCGTCACCGACATCCGCGTGTGGGTGCGGGCGGATAAACACGCCTTGGTAACCCGGCCACATATCTGGTCTGCCAAGATCCTCCAGCGGGCCCAGCCCAAAGGCTTGGCGCAGCTGGTTGATATGGGAGACTGGTTTGTAGTGGCTACACATGCGTATCTCGTTGCTCTAAAACTAAATAATCGTTATGTAAATAAAGAAATGGTTAGTTTTTTAAGTGAATGTTTTGATGGATGAATTACAACAGGAGTAAGGGCAAAGCAAATAAAGGTTTGCAAAACCAAGGCGGATGGTTATAACTGCAAACAGCGATATATTTCGCTATATAAAATCTTATTAAAAGGGACATCATGAAATCAAATTCAATTTGGTCTCGGGGTCAATTCGCCCTAGGTAGTTTTGCGTTGTTGGGCTTGTCGAGTACTCCTGCTTTGGCATCTTCCTCAGTGTTAAAGCAAGATGATTTTGTAGGTATTTCATTTTGGCTCATTTCGATGGCATTGATTGCGTCAACTGCGTTTTTCTTTTTAGAAAGAGACCGTGTCTCGGCTAAATGGAAAACCTCACTGACAGTTTCTGGCTTGGTGACTTTAATCGCTGCTGTGCATTACTTTTACATGCGGGATGTTTGGGTTGCAACGGGCTCAACGCCAACGGTATTTCGTTATATCGACTGGCTGATCACGGTGCCGCTGTTAATGATCGAGTTTTATCTGATTTTGGCAGCGATCGCCAAAGTACCAGGCGGTGTGTTCTGGCGTTTGATGATCGGTACCCTGGTGATGTTGATCGGCGGTTATGTTGGTGAGGCAGGGTATGCACCTGTTTGGCCAGCTTTCATCGTTGGTATGATCGGTTGGTTCTACATCCTGTATGAAATCTTCGCTGGTGAAGCCAGTAAGATCAATGCTTCAAGCGCACCACCGTCAGTGCAATCTGCATTTAGCCTGATGCGCTGGATCGTGACAATCGGTTGGGCAATTTACCCAATTGGTTATTTCTTTGGTTACTTGACCGGCAGCAGTCCTGCTGACAGCGCAGCCGCGCTCAACATCATCTATAACTTGGCCGACGTTCTGAACAAGATCGCTTTCGGACTTATTATCTGGAAAGTTGCGGTCACTGAATCTGAAGCTGCGAAGCATTAAGATTATTGCGTTTGCTAGAAGAAAAATCCCGGCTGCGGCCGGGATTTTTTTGAAAACCGTATAAAAAGCTTGATGAGGCTCATATGGGTATGGGGACGGCTCTTTCAGCAAAGCACGCAGACCCGCGTTACTTAGTTAGCGAGCCCACGGTCTTGCTAAAGCAAGTTGAAACCTATATGCGTGCCGCGCTACAAAGCGCACCGCAATCCTCTGTCTCGAAGTCGACCAGAATACAAGAGGCTGTGTTGCATCATTTGCAGTCTGGGGGCCAGCGACTGCGAGCGCGTTTAGCCCTCAGCGCCGGCAAAGCTGTAGGCCTGAAAGAAGACGACTGCATCATCCTTGCTGCTGTGGTTGAACTTCTACACAACGCGTCCTTAATACATGACGACCTTCAAGATCGGGATGAGTTTCGCCGCGGACATCAAGCGGTCTGGAGTAAGTTTGGTAGTGATATCGCGATTTGTTGCGGCGATCTTTTTTTATCAGCGTCTTATGCCGCGCTTGCAAACATTAGTAAAGCAAGTGCGTTAGGCAAAATGTATCAGACGATGCACCACCGTTCGAGCGAAGCGATCTATGGTCAGTGCGCTGACTTATCGATTACTCCGGAGCAGATGCATCTAGATGTATACATCGCTATCGTCAGAGGGAAATCAGGCGCTTTATTGAGCTTACCCTTAGAGCTTGTATTTCTGCTCGGTGGTCAGCTTAGCGTCCTTTCTTGCACTGAACAGGCCTGCAAAGACTTTGCTGTAGGTTTTCAAATATATGACGATCTACTTGATGTCGACGTGGATCAGCGTCAAGTAAACAGTTCAGGCAAAGAACGCAATGCGCTGAATATCGTTTCAGTGTTCGAGCGAATGTACGAAGGTCTCGACACTGCCTTTGATTCAAAACGTTTAGCCAAAGACAGGGCGACTGAATATCTGCTTAGAGCCGAGACGGCGTTGGCACAATTGCCGAGTCAATCCGGCGCGATGTTGACTGAATGCGCGCAGAATATTCGTGGTCTACTCAATCGGTTTTCTTATTAACGAGCCCAATCTATGCATGCTTTGATCATCGGAGGTGGCTTCGGAGGCATCGCCAGCGCGTTGCGTTTCAAGGCCAAGGGCTACGAGGTCACGTTGATTGATCGTTGCCCACAACTTGGTGGGCGTGCCCAGGCATTTGAGCGTAATGGTTTTCGGCATGACGCTGGGCCCACCGTGATTACTGCGTCATTTTTATTTGAAGAGTTATTTGCTTTATTTGGTGAAACACTAGCCGATCACGTTACCCTTGTTCCGCTTAAGCCTTGGTATCGCTTCTATTTTGCAGATGGTGATCACTTTGATTATGGCGGAACGCTCGAAGAAACGTTGGCTGAAATCCGACGCATAGAGCCCGCTGATGGTGAAAGATATCTTCAGTTACTTGCGCACTCCAAGAGAATCTTCGACGTTGGTTTCACCGAGTTGTCCGCGCAACCGTTCGGTAATTTCTGGTTCATGGTCAAGCAGATACCGAGACTCATCGGACTGCAAAGTTATAAGACGGTTTGGCAACTGGTGTCTCACTATCTTAAAAACGACAAACTTCGACAAGCTTTCTCGATACAGCCGCTGCTAGTGGGGGGTAATCCCTTCGACACCACCAGCATTTATTGTTTGATCCATTACCTTGAACGCGCCTACGGCGTGCAATTTGCGATGGGTGGTACGCAAGCTATTGTGGGTGCGCTAGAACAACTGATGCTGCGTCAAGGGATTGAGATTCGGCTAAATCAGACGGTTGAGCGTTTGGTTGTCGAGGCCGACACCGTAAAAGGGGTTGTCCTGGAGGGCGGGCAAACCATTAATACTGACATCGTTGTTTCAAATGCGGATCCGGCCTACTTGTATCAGCATATGATCGAGCCCAAAAAGCAATCTTTTTTAACACGCTTAAAAGCAAAAAAATCTCAGTACTCCATGGGGCTCTTCGTACTGTATTTTGGTACAACGCGAACCTACCCAAGCATTGCGCACCATACGATTTGGATGGGCGAGCGCTATAAAGAGCTCTTGGCAGATATTTTTAATCGTAAGATCTTGTCCGAGGATTTCTCACTGTATCTTCATCGTCCGACGGCGACTGACACGAGCTTTGCCCCAGACGGCTGCGATAGTTTCTATGTGCTTTGCCCCGTCCCCAATTTGCAGGGCGGACAAGATTGGGCCGTTGAGGGGCCCGCCCTGCGCGATCGTATTGTTCTGGCCTTAGAAAAAACAATATTGCCTGAGCTGTCAGCAGTCATCACTGAAGACTTTTATATGACACCCAAGGACTTCGAGCACGACTATCTGAGCGAGCATGGCGCAGGTTTTTCGGTATCTCCAATATTCACTCAGTCTGCTTGGTTTCGCTTTCACAACCAGGCTGAAAGTCTAAAGAATTTATATTTGGTTGGTGCAGGTACCCATCCTGGCGCTGGGTTGCCAGGCGTAATCTCTTCAGCCAAAGTCGTTGATGCGTTGATCCCAAGGGTGCTACCCGCGTGACATTAGCTAACGATACCCTCGACCCGGACCGGATTCTTGCCGCAAAGGGCAAGAGCTTTTACTGGGCCCGTCATCTGCTGGGGGCGAGACATTCTAGTCGTGCGACGCGACTTTATCGTTTTTGTCGTTATGTTGATGACTTGGCAGATGAGGATCAATCGATTACCAGCGCAAAGAAAAACATCGCCGCGCTTCGTGATTCAATTCTCTCGGGGTCAACAGAAGATGTCGTGGTGCAAGATGGAATTGCATTAATCACTGACTGTCAGATCGATAAGAGCGTCGTACTGGACTTGATCGCAGGAGTTTGCTCAGATACCGAGCTTGTCAGAATGACAGACGAGGCTCACCTAATGCAATACTGCTATCAAGTGGCAGGTACGGTCGGGTTAATGATGTGTAAAGTGCTCGATGTCGATCATCCGGAGGCTCAAGCCTTCGCCATCGATCTGGGAATCGCCATGCAGTTGACTAATGTCTGCAGAGATATACAGGCAGATGCCTTGGTCGATCGGCGTTATATCCCGTCAGTGTTGGTCAGTGGCTTAGAGCCCAGTGAGCTTATCGAGCCAAGTGATGCGCACAAACAGATGGTTCAGCGTGCCATCGCGAACTTATTAAATCTTGCCGATGACTATTACCGGAGTGGCGAGCAGGGGTTATCTTATTTGCCGTTTAGAGCCAGGTTGTCAATTTTGGTAGCAGCTCGCCTCTACCGTGAGATTGGTCAACAACTTAGACGAGAGAACTACGAATACTGGCATCAACGCATCGTCGTGTCAAAAACTAAAAAACTTATACTGACGATCGAGGTCCTTCTTACCGCGCCGTTCACACTAAAGTTTTGGCGCTACCCCAGCAAGCATAACGATAAGCTGCATGCGTCCTTAGCTCCAAGAGATACAAAGACGCTCTTGTCTGTGCAGGGTCATGCAAACTGACTTTGATCTAATCGTTATCGGAGCCGGCTGTGCTGGCCTAAGTTTGGGAATGCAACTTGCTTCCTTGCACACGCAAACTCCCAAAACGCTCTTTCTAGAGTCCCGTACTACTTATGAGAACGATCGGACCTGGTGTTTCTGGGGGGATGAGCAAACGCCATTTGCAACGCTTGCCAGGCAGAGTTGGAATCGCTTTAGCGTGACGAATGGCGTGCGTAGCCAAATAATCGACTGCACCCCAACACCCTACCGGATGTTATCTGCCGCAGATTTTTATACCCAGGCGGTTGACACGATCAAGAGTCATACTGCATTGAGTTTAAGAATGGGTAGCGCACTGACTGCTGAGCCTAGCTTTGCGAAGGGGACGTGGTTTCTTCAAACCACGGTAGGTTCATTTTCTACGAAAGCTATCGTTGATACCCGCCCACGGCCGACCGACCAGATGCCTGACACCACCCTGTGGCAATCATTTCTGGGGTGTGAGTTGGAGTTTCAAGAGCCATACTTTGATTCCAAGTCTGCGCAACTGATGGATTTTTATCAGGCCAATCAAGCCTTCGTTGGTTTTATTTATGTACTGCCCGTTTCAACAACGAGAGCGCTCGTCGAATTCACGGTCTTCGCGCCTAGAGTCTTTGAGCACGCTGAGCTACTCGGTTATCTCGAGACCCAGGTCGCAAAGCTTGCGGGGGATAGGCCTTACAAAAGTCACCGAATAGAGTATGGCTTGATTCCCATGGGGCTGAGTCGAGCAGCTCACGAGGCTGAGGATATCGAGTCGCAGCCAAGCTATGTACGGGTTGGGTTGACCGCAGGGGCAGCTCGACCGGCGACGGGCTATGCGTTTCAAAGAATTCAGCGCTGGGCCGGTGCGTGCATACAGGCCCTCACAACAAATGGTCTGCCCGTCGGACACCGAGAAGACTCTTTCGTTCTTCGAAAGATGGATGCAATTTTTTTGAATGTTTTGCGTGAACATCCCGAGTTGGGTCCAGAATTGTTCATGCGGCTTTTTTCAAAAGTGAGTAGCCCAAAACTGATTCGATTTTTGTCAGATCAGGGGTCAGCGTCCGATTATTTGTCGGTGATTATGGCTTTGCCATCGGGGTTATTCATCAAGAGCGCTTATCAATTGGCAATGAAAAAATGAACCGTTTGCAAAAACAAGGCTTGCTTTTCGGTGTCGTGGCGCTGCTTGTCTCGCTTGGCTCTGTGCTTGCGCCTGCGCTTGAGCCGCTGACGTCATTACTTTTAATCGCGACATTAATCTTTTTTCTTGGTGTACCGCACGGAGCGCTTGATCCGTGCTTTGCTCAAAAGCTGTTCGCAGTCAAGGGCTGGCAAGCGTGGCTACTGTTTGTCGTGATCTATTTAGGCCTTGCTGGAGGTGTTGTGCTTATTTGGTGGCAGGCACCACTCGTATTTATGAGCGGGTTTTTAATCATTTCAATCTTGCATTTTTCAAGAGATTTGGCGCCAACGACGCCAAGAATCACTAAGCTGCTGTACGGGGGTGCAATCATTGTCTTGCCTGCACTATTACATTTTTCTGAAATGCTTGAACTATTTTCCCTCATTATTCCGGTTGAACACGCTCAAACAATTATGGTGGCGCTACGCACATTGGCGTGGCCTTGGACTGCGGTCCTTGCGATCGCGCTCTGTTTTGAAGTGAAAAAAAACGGGCAGACTAGTTTCGAAATTTTTTCAGTCAGTCTGCTCGCGTTAGTCGCTCAACCCTTGATCGCCTTTACAGTCTACTTCTGCGGGATGCATAGTTTGAGGCACATGCTGCGAACGCAGCAATATGTCAATCTCCCCGCAGGTCGGCTTTTATGGACAAGCCTATTGCCGATGGTAGGTGTCAGCGTCTTGGTTGGGTTGGGATGGCTTTATTTGCCTGCGTCATCTTTTGATTCAAGAGTTTTACAATTTGTGTTTGTGACGCTGGCAGCATTAACCGTCCCGCACATGTTGTTGGTTGATCGAGCTCGGTATTCGAGTTCCGCTTAACAACGTTAGTACGAACCCATAAAGTCTTTCTTGCCGATTTCGACACCATTGCTGCGTAGCAGGTTGTATGCGGTGGTGACATGAAAGAAGAATTGCGGCATGCCGTATTTCAAGGCGTAGTCTTCGACGGCGAGTTTTTTCTCTTTTGGGGTGCCTGGACGTAAAACAATTTCTTTGACGGCGCTGCCATCTAATTGCGCGGGTGTGAACGCGTTGATGAGCGCAAGTGTCTTGGCAATACGTTGCTGCAGTTCAGCAAAAGTTTGTTCGGTATCTTCATAAGCGGCAACTTCTACCCCGGCAAGACGCGAAGGGACGCTCTTGGCGAAATCACAGGCTATTTGTACCTGGCGAACGAGTGGAAGCATGTCGGGGAACAAACGCGCCTGCAATAAGACGGCCGAGTCAAATTTTTTCTGTTCAGCATACTCTTCGCCTTTTTTTAAGACGTCACTCAGGGCTAAGAGCATTTGCTTGAAGACGGGAACTGTGGCGTTGTAAAGGGAAGTGGACATGGTGTTCGAGCCTTTTGAAAATTAGAAGATGTTCGCAATCTTTGAGAGTAAGCCAATAATGGCAAAGAGTGTCGTCATTTGTATGCTGATGCACAGAATAAATTTGCGATCAATCCGATCCATAATCTCTGTGGTGTGTTTAGCTAAGTCTTCCCGCGTGGCGAGCGTTGGGATGATGGCTTCAAGTTTGGCTAGCTTTGTTTCCATACGGTGTGACCTTGTGGTGTGTGCGCTTAAATGATGTTTGCGATCTTGGAGAGCAAACCGATCATCGCAAAGAGTGTCGTCATTTGTATGCCTACACACGTGATAAATTTTCGATCGATATCGGATCTCATGGCGGCCATCATTCGATCGATTCGCTCCATGATGTCTGTGGAGTGTTTAGCTAAGTCTTCTCGCGTGGCGAGCGTTGGGATGATGGCTTCAAGTTTGGCTAGCTTTGTTTCCATACGGTGTGACCTTTTGTCTGAACTTTCAATGCGAGCTGAATTTTAAATCAGCTTTTTTTAGTCGTGACAAAATGATCCCATGGATTCTGCGTTTGAAATATAGGGTTGTTTCATTTGCTAACAATTCATTTTGTACCAATCTTCTGCGTTATTTCACTACGCCTTTTTGTAGCTTTCGTAACTCTGTTTTTAAGATTTTGCCGTAGTTGTTCTTCGGCAAACTATCCAAAAAAACATATTCTCGCGGTCGCTTAAAGCGCGCCATGTTTTCTAGGCACAGTGCATCCATCTCATCGCTAGTGACTTGGTGCTCTGGTCGCGTCACGACAAAAGCGATGGGTTCTTCACCAAGATCTGCGTGCTCTCGGCCGATCACAGAGACTTCGACGATAGCGGGGTGACGCAGCAATACTTCTTCGATCTCGCGCGGGTAGATGTTGCTGCCACCTCGGATGATCATATCTTTAGAGCGATCCCGCAGAGTCAGATAGCCGAGCTCGTCCATGGTGCCGATGTCGCCTGTCCATAACCAGCCATCGCGTATAGCAGCAGCCGTGGCTTTGGGGTTATTCCAATAGCCAAGCATACGGGTATCGCTGCGGGTGATCACTTCACCTAACTCGCCAGGCGGGACGTCTATGCCGTGCTCGTCCACCACGCGCATCTCGACGCCTGTGCGTGCCGTGCCGCAAGAGGCCAAGCGCGCGAGGTGTGCCGCATTCATCGAACCTTCATGGTCCTGTTTCGATAAACCTGCGATGGTCATTGGGCTTTCCCCTTGACCATAGACTTGATAAAGCTTCGGCCCAAAAAGATCGAGAGTCTTGAGCAAATCACTCACATACATCGGGCCGCCGCCGTAATGGATGGTCAAGAGGTTGCCTGCCGGATTGCTGATGCCGTTAGACGAACGCACTAAGCGTGACAACATTGTTGGTGCTGCAAACATCGACACACCAGGAAAGCGCTTAAAAGACTCAAACACAATATCGGTCGTAAACGCGTCTTCAATTACTTGATGCCCACCGGCAAACAGATGGGGCAGGGCATACAGACCCGACCCGTGCGATAGTGGTGCGACATGCAGCATGGTTTGCCCGGCGATCACTTGATCGATGTCGGTGCAATATTGCAAACACATCATCATTAAGTTTCGGTGGGACAGCATCGCACCTTTGGGTACACCCGTGGTCCCGCTTGTATAGAAAATCCAGGCTAAGTCGTCAGGTTGCACGCTGGCACAAGTGGTCGGCGGCGCTTGCACATCGACCTCGTACTGCGCGTTGTCGACATTGATCAATAGGCAGTTAGGGACGGCCTGGGCAAGCTCAAGTGCCAGCCCTGGGTAGAGCGAAGCGGTCGTAAAAAGCAGGGTTGCGCCGCTGTCTTGAGCGATGGGTTTGATCTCTTTAGGATGCAGCTTTGCATTGACCGGTACTGCACACAGTCCAGCAACCCAGCAAGCAAACAACACCTCAAGAAATTCGCGACGATTTTCCATACAAAGTAGGACGCGAGCGCCTGGCTTTAAACCGCGGGTGTGCTGCAGGCTTGCTGCGAGCCCAAGGATGCGCGTGGCCAACTCACCATAAGACACGGTCCGCCCATGGTGCGTCACAGCGCTCAAGTGCGGATGGCTGCGTGCTCTGAGTAAAAACGGCTTGGCGATGTTCATGGTGCTCGGTTCTAGGGTAGGGTTGGATTGGTGGTTAGCATAAACCTGTCTCCTTGACCCTGCGGAGAATAGGCCTCATAATCTCCGCATGAAAAGCGGAGATAAGCCCTATATTTGGCAGCAACGCGACTGGCCGGGCTGGGTGTTTGACACCAAGCGGCTGGCGCCATTGCTTGCGCAAGTGCACAGGGCCCAGGGCTACTTGTTAGGCAGAATGGTCGACCTCGGACTAGATCTACGCGATCAGGCCTTATTGCGAATCTTGACCGAAGACGTGCTCAACACTAGCGAAATCGAGGGTGAAATACTCAATGCTGACTCAGTGCGTTCTTCAATTGCGCGCCGTCTAGGAGTGGACATTGGTGGCTTGGCGCCGACAGATCGAAAGGTTGAGGGCGTGGTGGATATGGTGCTGGATGCGACCCAGCGCCACCGCATGCCGTTGACTGCCGAGCGACTCTTTGGCTGGCATGCGGCTTTGTTTCCAACTGGCTACAGCGGGCTCGCAAAAATCAAAGTTGGAGCATGGCGCGATGATGCGCTTGGCGCGATGCAGGTCGTGTCCGGACCTCTGCATCGTCAAACGGTCCACTACCAAGCGCCAGCGGCATCACTTTTAGACGCTGAGATGACGGAATTTCTAAAGTGGTTCAATCACGCTCAAGCCGAGGATCCGGTTCTTTGCGCAGGGCTTGCACATCTTTGGTTTGTGACGATTCATCCCTTTGATGACGGCAATGGCCGTATCGCACGCGCGGTCGGCGATATGGCACTTGCGCGTGCAGAGAACACCACCTATCGCTACTACAGTCTGTCGGCCCAGATTCAAAAAGAGCGCAAGGCTTACTACGAGCACTTAGAAGCCACGCAGAAAGGCGGGATGGATGTCACCGCTTGGCTTGAATGGTTTCTGTCTTGCCTGTTGAGAGCAATCCAGGGTGCCGAGCAGACGCTTGAGTCTGTCCTTGCAAAGGCGCGCTTCTGGCAACAGCAGGCAGGGATGCCTTTCAATGCAAGGCAGCTTAAGTTGCTCAATAAATTGCTCGATGGTTTTGAAGGCAAGCTCACAACAACAAAATGGGCTGCTATCGCGAAGTGTTCACAAGACACCGCGTTGCGTGACATCACTGAGCTCGTCGAGCGTGGCGCGTTGAAGAAGTCAGAGGCCAGCGGCCGCAGCACGAGTTACGAGTTGTCGCTCGCTCGGTAGCGCCGCCTTTGTGATGGTCATCTCTAGGGTATTACTGGATTGGTGGTTAGCATAAACCGGTATAGACTCAGGTAAGAATTTGCGTTCCCGCACGCCGGATTGTGGTTGCGTGCGCACCTAATTGCGAATATAAAGATATTCAAATTTACTTAGTTACCTGAGGAGACCGCTTGATGATGCAGATCCAACTAACGGTGAACGGGCAGGCAGTGACACTGACCGCCGCACCCAACACCTTGCTTGTTCAGGCGCTGCGAGAGCACCTCAACCTGACTGGTACCCACGTCGGCTGCGACACCGCGCAGTGCGGTGCCTGCACAGTTTTGATGAATGGCAATGCAATCAAATCTTGCAATGTGCTGCTGGCACAAGCGCAGGGTGCCGAGATCTCGACCATCGAAGGCTTGGCGCAAGCCGATGGCACGATGCACCCGATGCAAGCAGCCTTTAAAGACTGCCATGGTTTGCAGTGCGGTTATTGCACCCCCGGTATGGTGATGAATGCCGTTGATATCTGCCGCAAGCATCCAAATCCAAGCGCACAACAGATCCGCGAGCAACTAGAAGGCAATATCTGTCGTTGCACCGGTTATCAAAACATCGTCAAGGCTGTGCAGCAAGGTGCTGCCGCCATGAAAGCTTAAGGAGGCGAACATGGGTGCAAATGATTTCGCGAAGTTGCCACATATTGGTGAGTCAGTCTTACGTAAAGAAGACTACCGTTTCCTGACTGGCGCTGGTCAATATACCGACGACATTACTCTGCCACGCATGGCACATGCCGTGTTTGTGCGTTCACCGCACGCACATGCGCTCGTCAAGAGCGTCAATACGAGTGCAGCTAAAAGCGCCCCTGGTGTGATTGGCGTACTCGAGGGCAAAGATGTTGCGAACGATAAGATCAACGGCTTGCCTTGCGGCTGGTTAATCACCAGCACAGACGGCCAGCCGATGAAAGAGCCGCCACATCCTATTTTGGCGTTAGATAAAGTGCGCTACGTGGGTGACCACGTTGTAATGGTGGTAGCCGAAACGCTGGAGCAAGCAAAGAATGCAGCCGAGTTGGTCGAAGTCGATTACGAGCCCTTGTCTGCCGTCGTCGATGTGCGCGATGCGAAGGGTGGTGCAGCACTGCACGATATCGCACCAGACAATCATTGCTACAAATGGGCGATTGGCGACAAAGCCCAAGTCGATGCAGCCTTTAACGGTGCTGCGCACATCAACAAACTAGATCTGATTAATAACCGTCTCGTGCCGAACGCCATGGAGCCGCGCGCTGCGATCGGTTCTTATAGCCGTGCGAATGACGACTACACGTTGTACGTTTCAAACCAGAACCCACACGTTGAACGCTTGTTGATGACAGCGTTCGTGATGGGTCTGCCTGAGCACAAGGTCAGAGTGGTTGCTCCTGACGTGGGCGGTGGGTTTGGTTCAAAGATTTATCTCTATGCAGAAGATGTTTGTCTGACCTGGGCTTCTAAAAAGCTCAATCGCAACATTAAGTGGATATGTGAGCGAGGCGAGGCCTTCTTGTCAGATGCGCATGGCCGCGATCACTCGAGCCACGCTGAGCTTGCCATCGACAAAGACGGCAAATTCTTGGCGATGCGTGTGCATACCGACGCAAACTTAGGGGCTTATCTTTCGACGTTCTCAACCTGCGTGCCAACAATCTTGTACGCAACCTTGTTGGCTGGGCAATACACCACACCGCTGGTCTATGCAGAGGTCGATGCGTGGTTTACCAATACAGCACCTGTTGATGCCTATCGTGGCGCGGGGCGTCCCGAGGCAACGTACTTGCTCGAGCGTATTGTTAGCCGTGCAGCGTTTGAACTTGGGCTGTCACAAGACGAGATTCGCCGTCGCAACTTCATTACTCAGTTTCCGTATCAGACACCTGTGGCGCTTCAATACGATATTGGCGATTATGTTGCCTGCATGGATGCTTCGCAGAAACTGGCAGATGTCGCTGGGTTTAAAGCGCGACAAGAGGCTAGCAAAGCGCAAGGTAAATTGCGCGGGATCGGCTATTCGAGCTACATCGAGGCTTGCGGTCTTGCGCCAAGCAATATTGCGGGTGCACTCGGCGCGCGGGCCGGCTTGTTTGAATGCGGCGAAGTCCGTGTGCATCCAACCGGCAGCGTGACAGTCTTTACGGGTTCGCATAGTCACGGCCAAGGTCATGAAACGACCTTTGCGCAGGTGGTGGCTTCGCGCTTGGGTATCGCTGTCGATGCTGTAGATATCGTGCACGGTGATACCGGACGCGTGCCCTTTGGAATGGGTACCTACGGTTCGCGTTCGATCTCAGTAGGTGGTGCGGCCATCATGAAGGCGCTCGACAAGATCGAAGCCAAAGCCAAAAAGATTGCGGCGCACTTGCTTGAAGCCTCTGATACGGATATCGATTTTGCGAACGGTGAATTTACCGTACGCGGAACCGACAAGAAGATTCCGTTTGGTACTGTGGCACTGACAGCCTATGTGCCCCACAACTATCCGTTAGAGACCTTAGAGCCAGGTTTGAACGAAACTGCCTTCTACGATCCAACTAACTTTACGTTCCCCTCGGGCACCTACATTGCCGAAGTTGAAATCGACCCTGAAACAGGCGTGGTGCGCTTAGACCGCTTCACCGCCGTTGATGACTTCGGCACGATCATCAACCCGATGATTGTGGAAGGTCAGGTACACGGTGGTTTGGTGCAAGGGATCGGACAGGCGCTCATTGAGAACTGCGTCTATGACCGTGAAACAGGGCAGTTGCTGACGGGTTCATTCATGGACTACGCCATGCCACGTGCCGATGATTTCCCAGAGTTCAAGATCGGTCATGTGTGCACACCTTGCACGCATAACCCGCTTGGTACCAAAGGGTGCGGCGAAGCCGGTGCGATTGGCTCGCCTCCCGCCATTATCAATGCAGTGTTGGATGCCTTAGCACCCTTGGGTGTGAAAGACATCGACATGCCTGCGACCCCACACCGCGTGTGGCAAGCCATTCAAGCTGTGAAAGCCTAAGGAGGAATTGGACATGTATGCATTCAACTATGAGCATCCGAAAACTCTGGCCGAAGCAGGCAAGCTAGTGCAAGCTGGTGGGCAAGCCTTAGCTGGTGGCCAAACTCTGTTGGCCTCAATGAAGCAGCGCCTGATGCAACCAGAGCAACTCGTTGATTTGCGCTTGATCCCAGAACTTGTGGGTGTGCGCAAAGAGGGCGATCAACTGGTGATTGGCGCGATGACTAAACATTGCGATGTCGAGAACAACGCCTTGGTCAAGCAACACCTTCCAGCTCTCGCCGCATTGGCGGGTGGCATTGGCGATCGACAAGTACGTGCAATGGGAACGATGGGCGGTTCAGTCGCGAACAACGACCCTGCCGCGTGTTACCCCAGTGCCTTGTTGGCTTTAGGCGCAACGGTTCACACCGATGCCCGTAAGATCAGCGCGCAAGACTTCTTTCAAGGGATGTACGCCACAGCCTTGAATCCCGGAGAACTCATTATTGCGGTGAGTTTCCCCATCCCTAAGCGTGCGGCGTATGCAAAGTTCAAACAAGCGGCCTCGCGGTTTGCGATGGTAGGCGTGTTTGTGGCTGATACAGCACAAGGTGTGCGTGTGGCGATCACCGGCGCCTCAAGCGGGGTGTTTCGTCATGCTGGCCTTGAGGCTGCGTTGACCAAGAACTTTGCACCGGAGGCGGTTGCGGGTGTCGCGGTGGATGACGCTGAGCTCAATAGCGATATTCATGCCTCAGCCAGCTATCGCGCCCAGCTCATCAAAGTTCAGACGCGTGTGGCCGTCCAGCAAGCACTCGCCTAACGTGTCGCAACAAAGCGTCGGTTCGGTACAAGCGTTAACTGAAGCGCTTGCTTCAGTTGGTTACTTGGCCGAACGACGTTTGGCGACTGCGGTCTATCTATGCCTGACCCTACAACGCCCCTTGTTGTTGGAAGGCGAGCCTGGTGTCGGTAAAACAGAGCTCGCAAAAGCGTTGTCCAAGGTATTGCAACGCCCACTGGTGCGCTTGCAGTGCTATGACGGCATGGAGCAGCGCGAAGCCTTATACGAATGGAATCACGCAGCGCAGTTGATGCACATGCGTGCTCAGCAAGATCACGCGACGCCCGAACAGCTTGAACACGCGATTTATCAAGAGAAGTATCTGTTACGTCGCCCGATGTTGCAGGCCTTGCAGACACCTGCACCGGGCGCGGTGCTGTTGATTGACGAAGTCGATCGTGCAGATGCGCCGTTTGAGGCCTTTTTATTGGAGTACTTGGGCGAGTACCAGGTCAGCATTCCAGAACTCGGTACGGTGCGTGCACAGATCCCACCGGTCACGATCCTGACAAGTAACCGAACCCGTGATTTAAACGATGCAGTCAAACGGCGTTGTTTATATCACTGGATGGATTACCCCGATCGCGAACGCGAGCTGTCGATTGTTCGCCAGAGCGTGCCCCAAGCGAGTGAAGCCTTGGCACAGCAAGTCGCAAGTTTTGTAGACCGTTTACGTTCTGCGCCTTTTGCGAATGCCTTGAGTCGTTCACCTGGTATCGCTGAAAGCGTGGAGTGGGCGAAGGCCTTGGTTGCACTCAACACCTTGCAGCTTGATCCAGAGGTAGTTCAAAGCACTGTTGGAATCTTATTCAAACAACGTGAAGATCTCGCTGCGCTTGAGCCGATGCTTGAAGCATTACTTGCGCCGGCTCCTGACGCTTAGCGCTTTTGTATGCAACTCGGTGATGCCCGCGTAGGAAAAATGGCCGACAACATCGTGGGTTTTGCACGCACGTTGCGGCGCGCCGGCTTCCCGATGGATAGCGAACGGATGAGCGTTGCGCTTGAATCTGCGTTATTGATCGGACTTGAAGAAAAGGAAGATTTTCGGGCGGCTCTGGAAGCCACCATGGTGTGTAGGCAGCAAGACTTAGAGGTCTTTGAGCAGTTGTTTGAAGCGTATTTTCGGAATCCCGAGCTTACACAACAGCTATTAGCCCAAATGTTGCCTAAGACCACTGAAGCAGCACCTTCACCCAAGCGTCGTGCGCGCACGCAAGAGGCCTTGGCTGCGATCACCTCAAACAATTCACGGTCGAGTGTAGAAGAGGACTCCGTTGACTTTGATGCGGCCATGACGGCGAGTGATCAAGTGCGCTTGCGGCATGCTGACTTTGAAAGTTTGAGCGCGAGTGAATTCAAACTAGTGCAGAGACTTGCTTGTGAGATCCCGTTGCCCTGGCCGCGAGTACCTGCACGTCGAACACAACGCAGTCGTTCTGGTGCAAGGGTAGATTGGGCGCATATGCTAAGAGAGTCTGCCCGTTTAGATGGGGAGCTATTGTCCTTATCTTATTTGGCGCGGCGCACTCAAGCGTTACCGGTATTAATCTTGATTGATGTGTCAGGCTCGATGGAGCGCTATGCCCGGTTGATGCTTGCCTTTTTGCATCAAAGTACACGCGGCTTAGCTAGGTCAGTCTATGCCTTCGGAAATCAGTTGACCGACTTAAACAGCGCTTTTCGGCATGCAGATTCTGATGAGATGCTGTCGACTGCGAATGAATTGATTCAGGATTTTGCGGGTGGTACACAGATTGGGCAGTCGCTTGAACAGCTGCGTTTAACCCAGCACCGGCAGCTGATCGGTCGCCGTACGGTCGTACTGTTAATTACGGACGGCCTCGATACCGGAGAGCCAAGTGCCTTAGCGCAAGAGCTCGCTTGGTTGAAGCGTAACTGTCGAAGTCTGTTATGGTTAAACCCTTTACTGCGGTTTGAGCACTATGCCCCAAGTGCAGGTGGTGCGAGCGTATTACAGGAATATGCAGATGGGATGCTCGCGATTCACGACTTGGCGCACTTAGAAGATTTAGCGCAGTCCTTGGCAGAGTTAGTTAAACAGTAAATACAGATACGAGAGAATCTTATGGATATGCAAGGTAATCGTCAGCTCGGTGTTTCACAACAACAAGCTTGGGACGCACTCAACGACGCAACGATCTTAAAGGCGTGCATCCCTGGTTGTGAAAAGTTTGAACTGACTGCGGAAAATCAATATGCCGTCCTCGTTGCTGTCAAGATTGGCCCTGTTGCTGCGAAATTCAACGGCAAAGTCACACTGGCCGATATTCAAGCGCCTAACTCCTATGCCTTGCAGTTTGAAGCGCAGGGCGGGGTTGCAGGATTTGGTCAAGGCGAGTCAAAAGTAGAGCTCGTAGCAAACGCGCAGGGTTGTGAATTGCGCTATACCGTGCACTCAAAAGTCGGCGGCAAAATCGCTCAACTCGGTCAACGCTTGATTGATGGGGTGGCAAAGTCGTTGGCAGAAGATTTCTTTAAGCGCTTTGAGCTGGCCTTACAAGAAAAGTATCCGGAATCAGCGCTTTCGCAGACTTCAGGTGCACAAGAAGAGGGTGCAGTTACGCAGGCTTCTTCTGCGCAGACGGGCGCTTCAGGTACACCCAAGTGGTTGTGGCCGCTGGTCGCTGGGGTTGTGGCAGGCTTGGCGGGTTGGTGGCTGACTCGTTAAAGCGTGTCGCGGTGCCAAAGGTTTTGAGCTTTGTCATCAACAATCCGTTTTTAGTTGGCCAGCTAATTTCAGTGATGCACGCAATGCGTCATTGATCCGTGTTTGCCATCCTTCGCCACTTGCACGCAGTGCAGCAAGTACATCAGCATCTAACCGAAGTTTCACAGGCTCTTTTGGTGAGGCAGATCTAGGTCTGCCTCGTTGTTTCAAATGAGAGCCTTTGTATAAGTCGGCAGAATTGAAGAATGCTTCTGTCAATACCGGTGCATCGTCAGGATCCTTCCAGGTAGCGGGCGTAGAGCGCTTTTTCGCGGTCATTTCCTTTCCTCATGCTAATTAAAAGGTTCGAAATCTAAGCCTCGCTCTGCATACGTCACTGATCGTTTTTCAGCGTCAAATTCAATCCTCACTTATTTATTGTACCCCCATTAAATAGAAATTCTAAGAATTTTTAGATTAACTAATGGCAGCATTCTGCGTGAGTGTGGGCTAAATACAATTGGATAAAAACATCCTGTTAGTCGCTAGGGTTGTGCCAGGCTTGGCGGGTTGGTGGCCGACTCGTTAAAGCGTTTAAAATCGAAAGCTATGCGTTCAAATCCATTTGAAATGCGTGTTGGTGAATGTGGGTGTCAGGAAAGAGAACAGCATGGATGTCAACTACTCACCACCTCCTACGAAGACTCCTGAGAACCCAAGGTTTCCGGTTTTTCCGCTAATTGCTACGCTTGCGACGCAAAGCTTAGCGACGATGGCAGCGTATTCGTTTCCCGTGGTCGCTCCGGTCATCGCAGAAGACCTGCAAGTCCCAGGCACATTAGTGGGTTTCTTTATTTCTACTGTTTACGGGGTTGGTATTATTTCTGCGTTGCTGTCGCCACGCTTTATCCGACGCTTTGGTGCTGTTAGGGTGAGTCAACTTGTCTTGGTCGCAACGCTTGCGATGCTGCTTGCGTGTTCTGTTGGCAGTGTTGCTTCAGTGGTCCTTGGTGCGGCGCTCTTGGGTTTGGCTTATGGGGCAACTGCTCCAGCCAGTGCTCATCTGTTGGTGCCGCGCACGCCACCGCCTGTGATGAATCTGGTCCTTTCAATCCGGCAAATTGGCGTACCACTTGGTGGGGTGTTGGCCGGGCTCATCATGGTTCCCATGACCTTAAGCCTTGGTTGGCAAGCTGCGCTGTTGTGGCAAGCAGTGCCAGTCTTGGTTGTTGTGCTGCTGCTCGAATGTACACGTCGTGCTTGGGATGCTGATCGTGATCCTTCTCGTCAAATACTGAGCAAAGGGCTGTTCGCACCGGTACAGATATTGTTTGAGCGACCAGAACTCAGACGGCTTGGTTTCATGAGCTTTGTCTATAGCGGCGTGCAACTTTGCTTTATCGCGTTCTTGACCGTGCACTTGACGAGTAAGGCAGGTTTTAATTTAGTCCAAGCGGGTTGGGCCTTGGCTGTTTATCAACTTGCTGCGGTGGTGAGTCGACCGATTTGGGGCTGGCTGGCAGATAAGTATGTATCTGCGAAATTCTTATTGGTGTGGCAAGGCTTCGTGATGGGCGGGACTGCCATGCTAGCTGGTCAGTTCGCTGATAGTTGGAGCCCGGTCATCGTGCTGTTGCTATGCGCAGTTGCTGGAGCAACAGCAAGCGGCTTCACGGGTCTTGCCTATGCAGAGTGGGCTCGCCTAGGTGGTGCGCAGAGAACCGAGGCAACCGGGTTAGGCTCTGGTTTGATGTTTGCGGGTGTATTGGTGTTGCCATCGCTTTTCTCGGTAGCGGTGACGGCTTTCGATGACTTTGGTGTTGCTTATGCCTGCCTTGGGGGTTTAGCGGCCTTGGCAGGACTCTTACTATGGAGACAAGCGGGAGGGTATTCCCGCGAAGAGCAACTAAAACAGTAATAAAGCTGTTTTGCCTTCGCTTATGGCGTAGAGTGGGTCTCGCCGTTTACGGACGGTTCTCTGTTATTCACTCAAAGGTCATCTATGAAACTTCCTATTCAAACCGAACCCGCTCTTTGGGGTGCCGCTGCGGGCGCTGCCTTAATCGCGGTCGTCGGTTTTAGTTTTGCCGGTTGGCAAACATCAGGTGGCTCGGCTACGTTAGGACAAGCGCAAGCGAATAAAGCAATCGTGGCCTCGCTGTCACCCGTCTGTGCTGAAATGTTTAAACGTGATGCCAACTTTGCGGCGAACTTGATTGAGCTCAAGAAGACCGATGAGTGGGCACGGGGCACCTATATTGACAAAGGCGGTTGGGGAACAATGCCCGGAGCAGGCAAGTTGACGTCCGAAACAGCGAGCTCCTGTGCGGCGCTGTTAGTCAAAGCCTAAGGCATTGCTCGGTAGGTCTGGGACAATCGTGGGGGCTAAATCTTCCACGATTGTCGAGTTTGAGCTAGATTAGAGGGAACTAAAGCTTGGATTCGCA